>CABRZN010000006.1 GCA_902475445.1 uncultured Collinsella sp. | reverse complement strand
GCGCATTAACGCCGACGTGCTCAAGGCGCATATCGAGGGCTGCGTGACTTCGGCAATCGAATCGGGCGACGAAGACCTCAAAGCCGCCAAGCTCGCCGAGATCGAACGCGTCGTCGACAAGCTCTCCAAGTAATTGGGGCATTGGGGACAGACTTCTTTGCATCATCTTGGCGTATCGGGGACAGGTACGTTTGCGCCACATTGGTGCAGATTAACCTGTCCCCCTTGCTCTAAATCGGGTATAAAGGCGTGCGGCATATCGAATGAAAGGCAATTTGCATGAATGACTTTATGAAGGGCCGCAATGGCGCTGACGAACTCACCATCGTGATGGGCTTCGCAGGCATTATCATCGCCATGATCGGATCGATAGCCCGCATCCAGTGGCTCAGCTGGATTGCCATCGCCGTAATCGTGATTGGCGTGCTGCGCGGCCTGTCCAAAAATATCGACGCACGTCACAAGGAGAACGAGGCCTTTGTCGCCGCGACTGCAAACGTACCCGGCTTGGGCAAGTTTGTAGCTAGCTTGGGCGGCGGCGCTGCAGCGGCCAGCACCTCGCGCGCGGCTGGAACGAGCAAGGAAGACTTTGAGCGCGCCAAGCGCACGGCCAAGAAGATGTGGAAGGGACGCAAGACCACGGCATACCTCAAGTGCCCCAACTGCGGCCAGATGCTCTCCGTCCCCAAGGGCAAAGGCAAGATCCGCGTCACCTGCCCCAAGTGCCACGCCAAGATGGAAACCCGCTCCTAGCGCCCGCACGCGGGACAAATTAATCAGGTTTGTTTGTCCCAAATCTTAAGTATTTGTTCGATAAAAAAGCCGAGGCCTCGTGTTGAGACCTCGGCTTTTTGTATGTGGCAACGGAGCTGCACCTTTGTCACACCTATGCCACACCGTCGCGGGCGAGCTCCTCGGCCAGCGCCTCGGCCGGCATGCCCATAATCGTGTCGAGCTCGGCGTCCACCTCGGGAATGCGCTTCACCTTGAGTTTGCGCACCAGATCGCCGCGACACATCACATGTATCGGCTCACGCAGAGCGCACAGGTCATCGAGCGGATTCTTGCGCGTCACCAGGATATCGGCGGCCTTGCCGCACTCGATCGTACCGGTCTCGCCGCCCAGCCCCAGGAGCTCGGCATTGACCTGCGTGGCCGTATGCAGCGCAAAGGCGCTGCTCACGCCCACGTACTTGGCAAAATAGGCCACCTCACGCCACATGTCGTACTGCGTCACGAACGGGCAGCTCGAATCTGTGCCAAGGCCCACCTTAACGCCAGCTTCCAGCGCCGCACGAGCACTCTCGATAATGCCCGAGCACACGATGTCGCCGTTCTTCTTTTGCGTGTCAGTCGAATGAGTCTTTTCCGGGTCGAGCAACACAAACGGTAGCGCCGGGCTGATCGTGCAGGTAACGCTGGGCGCACGTCCCTCGAGCTGCGTGCCCGCGGCGCCACGGTACAGCTCCAGGATCTCGGGCGTCATCGGGGCACCGTGCTCGATCGTATCGACGCCGGCCTCAAGCGCGGCCTTCACGCCCTCGGTACTCTCGACATGGGCCATAACCGGCAGGCCCACCTCGTGCGCCGCCTTGCACGCCGCCGCGGCAACCTCCACCGGCATACGCAGCACGCCCGGCTCGCCCACCTCGGTCGCATCGAAAACGCCGCCCGTCACGAACAGCTTGATGACATCGGCACCGCGCGCATACAGGTCTCGCACCTGCTCGGCTGCCTCGACGGGGCTGTTGGCCACCTGGGCGAACAAGCCCGCACCATGGCCGCCCGGCACCGTGACGCCCGTTCCCGGCGCTACCAGACGCAGACCCTGATACTTACCGGCGTCGATAGCGTCGCGCACGGCAATGTCGGCAAACAGCGGGTCGCCCGCGCCGCGCACCGTGGTCACGCCGCTTGCCAGCTGCTGCTGGGCACTGCCCTTGAGGATGCGGCGGACGATGGCACGCCCCACGGGATTATCGAGCTTCTTCATCAGCGCTCCCGCATCGCCGGCCGAGACAGGCTTGCCCGAGCCGCACAGGTGCACGTGCATATTGATGAGACCGGGCATGAGATACGCACCGCCCAGGTCGATAACCTCGGCACCCGCGGGCGCCTGCGCCACAGCACTCGGCCCCATCCAGGTGATGACGCCGCGCTCAACAGTCACGGCCATATCGGGTTGCGGCTCCATATGCTCCGAACCATCCAGAATGGTCGCATTGATAAACAACGTGGAACGATCGGCAGATGCCATATCGAGCTCCTCCCTCACGATTAACTTGAACATTTGTCCATTATCACCTAGTCCCGCTGGATTGCTGCAGACGCATCGGTTAACGGAAGGAAGAGGGGATGTGGGGAGACGGAACACGTTGCAGTCCCACCCCAGCGACACCAGGGAAATGTCTCGATCTGTAACAGGTACAGGGTTATTGGGCCCCTTGATGTTACAGATCGAGACATTCGGTCGACGTTTCACCGGCTTGTCTCGATCTGTAACAATTACGAGCTCAAACAACCTCTAAACGTTACAGATCGAGACAAAACCTCTCAGCGCCCATACCACTGGCATCTCCACTCCTCAGCCAATTCAACCTGCCGAGGAATACCCGCCAGCCTCATTTTCTCGATCAGCTTCCCCGGATTCTTGAGCTCATCAAACGTAAACCGAAGCACCTTATGCCCGAGCATTGTCAGATGAGATTCCCGCTGACGCTCTGCCACGAATGGGTCGACCGACTCCCGACCCTCGCCGCTCTGCAAGGTATACTTCACCTTTCCGTCGAGCTCGCCGATGACACACGTCCCGTCCTCGAGCCGCCAAAAATAGTCGACGCGAAACACCTGGCTCGGATCGAGCGGGTCGCGAAACTCCACCTGCAGCTCCGGAACCGGAAAGCCGTACGCAATAAAGAATGCTCGGAACCGAGACTCGCCGCCGTTTTCAGACAGCCCGTCCGCATA
Organism: uncultured Collinsella sp.; assembly: GCA_902475445.1. GTDB lineage: Bacteria > Actinomycetota > Coriobacteriia > Coriobacteriales > Coriobacteriaceae > Collinsella. The sequence continues at coordinate 41,141 of CABRZN010000006.1, read as the reverse complement.
CGACGCAATCACCTGTGCCCTGCGATACCCTCGCCTGCCCTCGCAATCGGCGCGGAGGCGCTCGCACAAATCCCCACGTGATACGCCTTTCGCCCGCAGTGCAGAATCGGCAATCGCCAACCCGTAGGAGAACGGTGCACGCAGTAGGCAATCCTCCACCGTGCGCCAAAACGACGTCACCCGCACGCCGTCGACTTGTTCAAGTGCGCCCGCCGCCTGCGGACGCAACAGCCGACATCCTGCACTCAGCGGCACCGAGCAACCTGTCTTAACAAGATATCGTGGCCCAAGCAGATCATTCGGCACCTCCAGACCCCACAAAAGTGCCGCGTCATAGCCCCAAAACGCCCAATCGGGATGAAACTCCGCAAGCCCTTTGATGGCCCGCAGCGCTCGCTCCGTCGGCGTCAGCGCATCCCAATCATGTTGAAAGCAGAACAAATACGGCTCGGGTTCCGCGATATCGTCGGTTCCAACATGACGCCGCAGCCACATGAGCTCGGCATTGTCATGCGTTGCGAGCAGCGCACCTTGCTCGGTCGCCTCCGTGAGTCGCGCGAGCATCCTATTCCGCGCCAACGTGTTGCGAGTCGTATGCTTGTGCTTGAAAACGGTATTAGACACTTCCATCACCACCACATCGGACAAATGGACCATCGTCACCGTTGCCTCCACCGACAAACGTCTTGATCTGTAACAAGAAGAACGATTTTTGGACTGTAGATGTTACAGATTGAGACATTCCCCCCAGCCAGGTGCCAAACGTCTCGATCTGTAACAGATAGACTGGTTTTTGTCCCCAAACGTTACAGATCGAGACAAAAGGGCAGAAGGCAAGGCAGGCGACAACCGCCCATCCCCTACCCCCATTCCTGTTCGTAGATGTTGAGGGACTTTACGTACCGCCCCTGGGCGCCCATGATGTCGCGGACCAGACGCAAGAAGAAGCTGATGCACGAGGTGTCAAAACCGTCCTGCAGGTCCTCCGGATGCACCGCGCCCGGCCCATCGACCGCCGTGTCGCTCAGGCGCGCAATGTCATACAGATAGAGCTGCCCCGCCGTCAGCCAGACATCATCCACGCACGCGAGGCGTACCGCGATGGCACCATCACTCCAATGCTCCTTTTGCACGATGTGAGGGTCGTAGACGTCAAAACGGCGGTCGGTGCGCGTATCCTTCAGCGCAACCATGCCGTTCGCAGGATCCTTGTCCAAAATGCCAAAGCGCGAGAAATACTGCGTGTCGCGTACCTGCTTAAGTCGCTCGAGCGAAGCGGGCAAAATTGACGTTGGCGGTTCCTCAACATACAGCTCCAGCAAGGTCGCACCATGGCGATAGGGGCGCTCGAAGAGCAGCCAATCGGTAAACGCCATGTTGTAGGCCATGATTTCGTTTTGCGAAGGCTCGGCGCAATAGCTGAGCCACGGGTCGACAATGATCTCGAACTGTTCGCGCGCCGGCTCCAGGAATTGAAACTTCCGCAGCATCCAAAAGTGAGCCATGTCGGCAATATCGTTGCCGACGGCTTCAGCCAGCTCTGCTCGGTCAAAAGCGTGGTCAGTCATGGCATCCTCCTCAAACTGATGGACCTCAATTTGAGCTTACGAGGAGGGTGGGCAGCCACGACCAGCGCGGGCAAAATAGGCCTCCGGCTGCAAACCAGATGCTGACCAAACACTTGACGAAAAGCTTGACCGAAAATGCGTGCCGCAACAAAACCGCAGGTAAACATCGACGGCCAACCCGCCCTTTTGAGCCAGATGCCCGCAGCCACCACAGAAACAACAGGTGACCACAGCCCAAGAAGTCGACAAATGAACACCCGCACGTCGACAAACGAGCAAATTACTCGCAAAGAGTGTCCCCAACGACTAGACAAAAAAATGGCTAGTCATTGGGGACGTTCTTAAATGACTACTTTACAGCTCCAGCGCCTCGGCGACTTCGGCTGCGCAGGCCAGGGCATCGGCCATGGCACTCACCACGAGCGAGCTGCCGTTGCGGGCATCACCCGCCACATACACCGGCGCGGCATCCGCAGCAACGCCCTCCGTGCGAGCCGCGAGATGCGAGCCCTCGGCAGCCATCACCGGCAGCGGACGACCAGCGGTGGCAACAGGCACGCTCACTGCATCGAACACGCTGTGCTCCGGACCCGTAAAGCCACAGGCGATGAGCACCAGCTGCGCCGGCACCTCGTGCTCGGAGCCCACGATGCGCTCGGGCTTTCCCGCCGACCAGTCCAGATCGACCACGCGCAGGCCCGCGGCCGCGCCCTTCTTGTCCAGCAGCACCTCGAGTGTATCCACGGCCCAGGTACGCATCTCGCCACCCATTGCAGCGATAGCCTCCTGCTGGCCGTAATCGGTCTTCTTAACGTTGGGCCACTGCGGCCAGGGGTTGCCTGCCGCGCGCTTATCGGGCGCAGCCGGCAAGAACTCAAACTGGCGCACGCTGCGCGCGCCCTGACGCACCGCGGTACCCACGCAGTCGTTGCCGGTATCGCCACCGCCAATGACCACGACGTCCAGGCCGCGCGCGTCAATAGCAGGCTCACCGCCATCGAGCACCGAGACGGTCGAAGCCGTCAGGTAGTCCACGGCATACACCACGCCCGGGGCATCAATGTTCGCAGCCGAAAGCCCACGCGGAGCACGGGCGCCGGCAGCCACCACGACGGCGTCAAAGTCGTCGAGCCTGGCGGTAACCTTGGGATCGCTCACGTCGGCGCCCAGCTCGAACACAATACCCAGCTCGCGCATGAGCGCCACGCGACGCTCGACCACAGACTTCTCGAGCTTCATGTTGGGAATGCCGTACATGAGCAGACCGCCCGGGCGGTCGTCGCGCTCAAACACCGTCACGCGGGCGCCGCGACGCGCAAGCTCCCATGCAGCCACCAGACCAGCCGGTCCAGAACCAACCACGGCGACCGTGGGCGCATCCTCCCCTGCCGGCTCAAAGCGGCGCGGGCCGCCGTTTGCCCATTCATGGTCGCTGATCGCACGCTCGTTATCGTGAATCGTCGTGGGCTGACCGTCGACCGAGCCCAGGTTGCACGCGGCCTCGCACAGCGCCGGGCACACGCGGCTCGTGAACTCAGGCATGGGCGAGGTGAGCGACAGGCGCTCGGCAGCCTCATCCCAGCGGCCGCGGTACACCAGCTCGTTCCACTCGGGAATCAAGTTGTGCAGCGGGCAGCCGCTCGGGCGCGCCTTGCCAAAGCTCGCGCCCATCTGGCAAAACGCCGCGCCGCACATCATGCAGCGGCTCGCCTGGGCGCGACGTGCGTCGTCATCGAGCTCCACGTACAGCGGATCGAAATCACGGCTGCGCTCCTCCACGGGGCGCAGCTCATGGGTCACGCGATCGATATCAAGAAAAGCACCGGGCTTACCCATGGCACTTACGCCTCCTTCTTGGTCGAAGCAACAGAGCTGGCGGCGGGCACAGCGCCAGCGACACCACCCGCCACATCAAAGCGAGCGACATCGGCAGCGTCGGCGCGACCGGTCACAATGTCAAACGCCAGCTCCTCGGCCTGCGCATGCGTCTTGCCGACGGCCTCGGCGGCGGCGACAATCGCCAGCACACGCTCGTACTCGGTCGGAATGACCTTCACAAAGTGCTTGCTCATCGTCTCAAAGCTGTAGAGCAGCTTGATGCCGCGCGGGCTCTGCGTCGCGTCCACGTGCTCCTGGATGAGCGCACGGACCTGCTCCAGCTCGCCGGCAGTCGGGGCCTTGAGCTCAACGCTCTCGTGGTTCACGCGGGCATCGAGCGTGCCGTACTGGTCAAAGACATAAGCCACGCCGCCCGTCATGCCAGCAGCGAAGTTCTGTCCGACCTCGCCCAAGATGAGCGCCAGACCGCCCGTCATGTACTCGCAGCCATGGTTGCCGCAGCCCTCGACCACCACGGTGGCACCGGAGTTGCGTACGCCAAAGCGCTGGCCCGCCAGACCGTTAATGAAGCCGCGGCCGCTCGTAGCGCCAAAGAACGCAACGTTGCCCACGATGATGTTCTCGTCGAACTTGTAGGTCGCATGCGGGTTGGGGCGCACCGACACCTCGCCGCCCGAAAGGCCCTTGCCAAAGTAATCGTTGGCGTCGCCGCACACGTTGAGCGTAATGCCGCGCGGCAGGAAGGCGCCAAAGCTCTGACCGGCCGAACCATCGCAATCGATGGTGATGGAGCCGGCGGGCAAGCCCTCGGGATGCGCCTTGGTCACCGCGTTGCCCAGGATGGTGCCCACGCAACGGTTGACGTTGGCGATATCGGCGCGGAAGCGAATCGGACGCAGATGTGCGCGGGCGTCGGCCGTGTAGGGCACAAACAGCGTGGAGTCGAGCGTCTTGTCGAGCTCGCTGTCCGCGGCCATCTGGGGCAGGAATTGACGGCCGTCGGCACCCGGGATGTGGGCACCGAACTCGCAGGTCGCGCTTGCCAGCACGGGCGTCAGATCGAGCAGGTTAGCCTTGCGGTTGCCCGGGACCTCGATCTGGCGCAAGCACTCGGGATGGCCGACCATCTCGTCGACGGTGCGGAAGCCCAGGCTCGCCATGACCTCGCGCAGTTGCTCGGCAACAAAGAGCATAAAGTGCTCGACGTGCTCGGGCTTGCCGCGGAAGCCGCGACGCAAGCGGCAGTTTTGCGTGGCGATGCCGGCGGGGCAGGTATCCTGCTGGCAGTCACGCTGCATGAGGCAGCCCATCGAGATGAGCGGCATGGTCGCAAAGCCAAACTCCTCGGCGCCCAGCAGGCAGGCGACGGCAACATCGGTGCCGTCCATGAGCTTACCGTCGGCCTCGAGCACCACGCGCGAGCGCAGGCCGTTTTGCAGCAGCGTCTGCTGGGCCTCGGCAAGGCCAAGCTCCAGCGGCAGACCGGCGTGCCAGATCGAATCGCGAGCAGCGGCACCCGAGCCGCCATTGTGGCCGCTGATCAAGATCTTGTCGGCAGCGCCCTTGGCCACACCGGTGGCGATGGTGCCGACGCCGGCCTCGCTGACCAGCTTGACCGACACGCGTGCGCCGGGGTTGGCGTTCTTAAGGTCAAAGATGAGCTCGGCCAGGTCTTCGATGGAGTAGATGTCGTGATGCGGCGGAGGCGAGATCAGGCCGATGCCGGGCGTGGACTGACGGACCTCGGCAATCCAGGGGTAGACCTTCTTGCCGGGCAGGTGGCCACCCTCGCCGGGCTTGGCGCCCTGGGCCATCTTGATCTGAATCTCGAAGGCGCTGCACAGGTAGCGGCTCGTCACGCCAAAGCGCGCACTTGCCACCTGCTTGATCGCGGAGTTCTTGGAATCACCGTTAGCCAGCGGGGTCTCGCGACGCGGATCCTCACCGCCCTCGCCGGAGTTGGAACGGCCGTGCAGGCGGTTCATGGCGATGGCCATGCACTCGTGTGCTTCCTTGCTGATGGAGCCGTACGACATGGCGCCGGTGTTAAAGCGGCGGACGATGTTGAGCGCGGGCTCCACCTCGTCGAGTGCCACCGGCGTGCGGCCGCTGGCATCAAAGTCGAGCAAGTCGCGCAGGCGCACGGCACGGCCGGTGCGGTGCAGGCGGGCGCTGTACTCCTTAAAGGTGTCGTAGCTGTCCTCACGGCAGGCGGTCTGCAGCAGGTAGACAGTCTGCGGATCGATAAGGTGATCCTCGCCGCCGAGCGGGCGCCACTTGGTCAGGCCCAGCGTGGGCAGCTGATCGGGAGCCGGGCTCTTAAGGATAGCGAGCGCGGCGTCGTAGCGCTCGTTTTGCTCGCGCTCAACGTCCTCGACACCCATACCGCCCACACGGCTCACCGTGCCGGCAAAGTACGCGTTGACGAACTCCGGCGTAAAGCCCACGGCTTCGAAGATCTGCGCCGAATGGTAGCTCTGCACCGTGGAGATGCCCATCTTGGACATGATGGAGACGATGCCGGCGGTCGCAGCCTTGTTGTAGTTGGCGATGCCCTGCTCGGCCGTCACGTCCAGGTCGCCGCGTGCCGCCAGATCGCGGATGCACGCATGCGCGTTGTACGGATAGATGCCGCTTGCGGAGTAGCCCACCAGCGCCGCAAAGTCGTGCGGAGACACAGCATCGCCGCACTCCACCACGATATCGGCAAAGGTACGCACGCCGGCGCGGATCAGGTGGTTGTGCACGCAGCCCACGGCGAGCAGCGACGGCACGGGCACCTCGCCCGCAGCGGCACGATCGCTCAACACCACAATGTTCACGCCGTCGCGGACCGCAGCCTCAACGTCCTCTGCAAGCTGCTTGAGCGCAGTCTGCAGCGCGCCCTCGCCGGCATCGCGGCGGTAGACGGCACGGAAGCGACGGGTCTTAAAGCCAACACGGTCGATGGCACAGATATGCTCGAACTCTTCATCGTTGAGCAATGGGCGCTCCAAGCGCACCAGCTGACAGGCCGTGCGGGAATCCTCGAGCAGGTTGCCGTGGTTGCCCAGGTAGAGCGTGGTCGAAGTCACCATGTGCTCGCGCAGGGCATCGATCGGAGGATTCGTGACCTGAGCGAACAGCTGATAGAAGTAGTCAAAGAACGAACGCGTCTTCTTGGACAGGCAAGCCAGCGGCGCGTCGATGCCCATCGAGGCGAGCGGGGCCTTGCCCTGCTGGGCCATAGGACGCACGACCTCGTCGGCGTCATCCCAGTGGTAGCCGAGCTTGGCCATGCGCACAGCGGCGGGCACCTCGGCATCCTCGGCGGACGCGGGCGCGGCGGGCTCATCGAGCGCGTCGACGGTCAGCGTCTCCTCGGCAATCCAATCACGGTAGGGCTTTTCCTTGGCATAGCGGGCGCGCAGCTCGTCGTTGTAGATCACGCGGCCGCGGGCAAAATCGACCTCGAGCATCTGGCCCGGTCCCAGGCAACCGCTCGTCAGGATGTTCTCGGGGCGTACCTCGATGGTGCCCACTTCGCTTGCCAGCATAAAGCGGCCATCGCGCGTCACGTAGTAGCGGGCGGGGCGCAAGCCGTTGCGGTCGAGGGCGGCGCCCAGGGTACGACCATCGGTAAAGGCGATAGCGGCAGGACCGTCCCACGGCTCCATGAGCATGGACTGGTAAGCGTCGTAGGCGCGGCGCTCCTCACTCAGGCTGTCGTTGTGGTCCCACGGCTCGGGCAGCAACATGGACGCGGCACGCGTGAGCGGGCGACCGTTCATGACCAAGAATTCGAGCACGTTGTCCAGAATCGCGGAATCGGATCCCTCGCGGTTGATGATAGGCATCACGCGCTCAAGATCGTGCTGCAGCACGGGGCTGTACAGGTTGGGCTCGCGGGCGCGAATCCAGTTGACGTTGCCCTTGAGGGTGTTGATCTCGCCGTTATGGATGATAAAGCGGTTGGGGTGCGCGCGCTCCCAGCTGGGCGTGGTGTTGGTGGAGTAGCGCGAGTGGACGAGCGCCACGGCCGTCTTGACGGCGGCGTCGTTGAGGTCGATGAAGAAGCGGCGCATCTGCGTGGCGACGAGCATGCCCTTGTACACGATAGTGCGCGAGCTCATGGAGCAGACGTAGAAGATCTTGTCGCGCAGGGCAAACTCGGCATCGGCCTTCTTCTCGATAGTGCGACGGCACACGTACAGGCGACGCTCGAAGGCATCGCCGGCGGGCGTGTCGTCGGGGCGGCCCAGAAAGGCTTGCAGAATGGTGGGCATGCAGGCGCGTGCCGTCTCGCCCAAGTCGTGCGGGTCGACGGGCACCTCGCGCCAAAAGAGCAGCGGCACGCCGGCCTCGGCGCAGCCCTCCTCAAACACGCGACGGGCATCCTCTACGCCCTTGTCGTCCTGCGGGAAGAACAGCATGGCCACGCCATAGTCGCCCTCTGACGGCAGAATCTGGCCGCACTTTTGAGCCTCTTTGCGGAAAAAGTGATGCGGAACCTGGAACAGGATACCGGCACCGTCGCCGGTGTTCTTCTCGAGTCCCGTACCGCCGCGGTGCTCCAAGTTGACCAGAATGGACAGTGCATCGTCCAGAATCTGGTGATGGCGCTCACCGTTGATATCGGCAAGCGCGCCGATGCCACATGCATCGTGGTCGAATTCGGGGCGATAAAGGCCCTGCTGCTGAGCGGAATCTGCCTGCATCGCGATCCTCCCCTAGATATATTAGACAGTCAGTTGAATAGGCATACTAGGAGCATCGCCGACCCGTTGTGTTTCCCACCCGTTTCGAAACAATCGCGTAACGCACGCCTCAAGGGATCATTCTGAAAAAGCGATACCCAAATAACTCAATTCCATATATTCATACGTGTTTAGTAGGTTGTAGACTATCGGGAACCGAATCCTTACAGATAGGAGTCACTCATGGGCTACCCGAGCATCCATCCCACCGGCACCCTCGTCTACGACAAAGAGCGTGCCTACAACGGCTACACCATCTTCCCCACCCCGAGCGGTGCGCTGCTCATCGACATGAACGGTCGCGAAGTCAACCGCTGGGCGGGCTTGGGAGGCTTTCCCAACAAGCTGCTGCCGGGCGGCCAGGTCTTTGGCACCTCGGGCGCACGCGGCGGCGCGGCGGCCTATCAGGACCAGCTCGATCTGCTGCAGGTCGACTGGGACGGCAACGTCGTCTGGAAGTGGGACCACACCGAGCTCGTGGCCGACGAGGACAAGGACCCCGCCTGGCAGGCGCGTCAGCACCACGACTACCAGCGCGAGGGCTCGCCCGTGGGCTACTATGCCCCCGGCCTGGAGCCACGCACGGACGGCGGCAACACCATCATCCTCACGCACGAGAACAGCTATCACCCCGAGATCAGCGACAAGCTGCTGATCGACGACAAGGTCATCGAGGTCACCTGGGATGGCGAGGTCGTCTGGGAGTGGCGCGCAGCCGACCACTTTGAGGAGTTCGGCTTTGACGAGGCGGCCAAAAAGTCGCTCTACAACAACCCGTCCATGCGCGGCGAGGCCGGCGGCGACTGGCTCCACATCAATTGCGTCTCGGAGCTCGGCCCCAACAAGTGGTACGACCGCGGTGACGAGCGCTTTGCCCCCGAGAACCTCATCTTCGACTGCCGCAACGCCAATATCCTGGCCATCATCTCCAAAAAGACGGGCGAGATCGTCTGGAAGCTCGGCCCGCGCTTTGACGGCAGCGATGCCGAGAAAAAGATCGGCTGGATTATCGGCCAGCATCACTTCCACATGATTCCCAAGGGGCTTCCCGGCGAGGGCGACCTGTTGGTCTTTGACAACGGCGGTGCCGCAGGATACGACGCGCCCAACGCCATCGCGCCCGACGGTACCAACGCCGTCCACCGCGACTACTCGCGCATTCTGCAGTTCAACCCCATCACGCTCGAGATCACGTGGCAGTACACCCCGCTCGAGGCCGGCTGGCTCCCCTTTGCCGACGGCAGCCGCTTCTACTCGCCGTTCATCAGCTCTGCCCAGCGTCTGCCAAACGGCAACACGCTTATCACCGAGGGCTCCGACGGCCACTTGATCGAGGTCACGCCCGATCACGAGATTGTCTGGGAGTACCTGAGCCCCTACTTTAAGGCACCGGCGCCCAGCTTTAGCTCCAACATGGTCTACCGAGCCTACCGCGCGCCCTATGAGTGGGTGCCGCAGGTAGAGCACGCGCCCGAGGTGTCGATTGAGCCCATCGACAACGCCACCTTCCGCGTGCCGGGTGCCTCGAGCGAAAAACTCAACGTGACCGTGGTCGACGGCATCGACCCCTACCAGACCGCCCTGACCGGTATGAATGCCGAGGACGAGGAATCCGACGAGGGCCACGCAGACTTCTGCATGATGCGCCTGGACACCGCCGACCTCAAGGGCGACAACAAGGCCCCCAAGTTCGACCTGTAAGCCCACCGCTTCAAACATCTCGATCTGTAACAGGAAGAGCCGATTTTGGCGCCTAGATGTTACAGATTGAGATTTTCTGCAGGGCGGTTTTGATTTGTCTCGATCTGTAACACAAACGACCGATTATGGCGGTCAGCTGTTACAGATCGAGACAGTCCATCCCCACTCCGATTTTGATGCAAGGGGGACAGGTTGTTCCGCACCACCTTGGTGCAAAGCAACCTGTCCCCCTTGCATCAATCTTGGCTAAAACGACATTTTTGTTAGTCTTGGTTAACTTTTTAGCCTAAAACGGGTATCCTTTGCGGCGTCAAGCAAACGGCACGCACACCGTGCCAGATCAAGGAGGCCCCTATGGCACACCAGACAGACCAACAGACAATGCAACTTGTCCTTATCCGTCACGGAGAATCCGAGTGGAACAAACTCAACCTGTTCACCGGCTGGACCGATGTTGAGCTCACCGACACGGGCCGCGAAGAAGCCGCCGCAGGCGGTCGAGCCCTCAAAGAAGCCGGTTTCGACTTTGACGTCTGCTACACTTCGCGCCTCAAGCGCGCGATCCACACCCTCAACATCGTGCTCGGCCAGATGGACCGCGAGTGGCTGCCCGTCATCAAGTCCTGGAAGCTCAACGAGCGTCACTACGGTGCACTGCAGGGTCTCAACAAGGCCGATGCAGCAGCAGAACACGGCGACGAGCAGGTGCTCATCTGGCGCCGCTCCTTCGACGTCTGCCCGCCGGCACTCGAGCCGGGCGACAGTCGCGACCCCCACACCCAGGAGCAATACCGCGACGTCGCGCCCGATCAGCTGCCCTATACCGAGTGCCTCAAGGACACGATAGCCCGCGCCTGGCCTTATTTCGAAGACGAGATTCGCCCCCAGATGCTCGCCGGCAAGCGCGTACTCATCGCCGCACACGGCAACTCCCTGCGCTCCCTCGTCATGAAGTTCGAGCACCTCACGCCCGAGGAAATCCTCAAGGTCAACATCCCCACCGGCGTGCCACTCGTCTACACCTTCGACACCGCTTTCAATGTTCTCGACAAGCGCTACATCGACGACCCGGCGACCATCGCCGCCAAGATCGACGCCGTGGCCAATCAGGGCAAGGCGCGCAAGTAGCCCAAACCTAAATCCGACGCGCGGCGCTGCACGACCCAAGCGCGGCGCCGCGCTGTCCCTATGCAGGAACCGACCATGCTCAACCATCTCAAACAACACTTTGGCTCCCGACGCACCGGTGGTCACGGAGGTCTGGATATCGCCCGGCACATCGGCCCCGGGCTGCTCGTGACCGTCGGCTTTATCGATCCGGGAAACTGGGCCTCAAATATGGCCGCGGGCTCGCAATTTGGCTACGCGCTGCTGTGGGTGGTCACGCTGTCCACGATTATGCTCATCGTGTTGCAGCACAACGCTGCACACCTGGGTATCGCAACGGGCGCCTGTCTTGCCGAAGCCACGACACGCTACCTCCCCCGCTTCGTTGGGCGCACGGTGCTCGCCAGTGCCTACCTCGCGACCATCGCCACCGCTATGGCCGAGGTCCTGGGCGGCTCGATCGCGCTCCAGATGCTCTTTGGACTACCCGTGCGCGCCGGCTGCATCATCGTGGCCGCGGCATCGATGGCAATGCTCATGACGAGCTCCTACAAGCGTGCCGAGCGCTGGATTATCGCCTTCGTGGGCATAGTGGGCCTATCGTTTTTGGCCGAGCTCGCGCTGGTCAAGGTCGACTGGCCGAAGGCCGCCATAAGCTGGATCACACCCGGCATGCCCACCGGCTCACCTGCAATTGTCGTGAGCATCCTGGGGGCGGTCGTCATGCCGCACAATCTCTTTCTGCACTCCGAGGTCATCCAATCCATGCACTTCGAGGGCCAAGGCGAGCAGGTTATCGAAGAGCGTCTGCGCTACGAGCTCTTTGACACGCTCTTTTCGATGGGCGTGGGCTGGGCAATCAACTCGGCCATGGTCATCCTGGCCGCAACGACCTTCTTTGCGCACGGCATTGTCGTAGACGACCTCGCCGTCGCAGCGGCCACGCTCTCCCCCATCTTGGGCCCGGCGAGCTCGACCATCTTTGCGGTGGCGCTGCTGTTTGCGGGCATATCGAGCAGTGTGACGGCGGGCATGGCGGCGGGCACCATTACCGCAGGCATGTTCGACGAGGAATACGACATCCACGACCGGCACTCATCGATTGGCGTGGTACTCTGCTTTGCCGGCGCAGTGGCGGCGTGTTTGGTCGTCCCGAATCCTTTTGAGGGTCTCATCTGGAGTCAGGCGCTGCTGTCGCTTCAGCTGCCGATTACGGTCTTTGTGCTCATACGACTCACCAGCTCACGCCGCATCATGGGCAAATACGCCAACTCGCGCCCACTCAACGCGTTGCTCGTAGGGATTGGTGTCGTCGTAACGGCGCTCGACGCCGTACTATTGACCGGGATGTAACGAGGCCGCATGCCCACCCAGTCAAACATCTCGATCTGTAACATCTAGACCCGTTTTGAGCCGTTAGATGTTACAGATTGAGAAAAACGGTCGGCCGGACTTACGGCAAGAGGGGCTAGCAGCAGCTGTACACAACCTCGCCGTTGAGTTCCATGCGAGCGATCGCCACACCAAAGACTTGTTCAAGAACACCCTGGTCGAGAATCTCGGCAGGTGTACCCACGGCAACGATACGTCCGCCGTCCATGACGGCGATGCGGTCGCAGAAACGCAGGGCGAGCGGCAGGTCGTGGATGACCACGACACCGGTCATCCCCTGCTCGTGAACCAGCCCGCGAGCCAGGCGCATCACGTCGAGCGCCGCGCGGGGATCCAGATAGGTCGTCGGTTCGTCCAGCAGCACCGTCCGCGCCCGCTGGGCGAGCACCATCGCGATAAATGCCCGCTGCCGCTCGCCACCCGATAGCGCACGGGCGGCCTTGCGCGTCAGATGTTCAACGCCCGCAACGCGCATAGACTCGGCAACAATCTGACGGTCTTGCTCGGTCAGCCCGCCAAACAGCCCCATATGGGCATAGCGCCCGCACGACACAAGCGCCTCCACCGTCATGGACGGCGTACGGTGAATCTGGGGCAGCAGTGCGATGCGCTCGGCGCGTTCACGGGCAGACAAGCCGCCGAGAGCATCGCCCTCAACGAGCACCTCGCCCGCCGCTGCCTCCAGCACGCCATCGACCACGCGCAGCAGGGTCGACTTGCCGCAGCCGTTGGGGCCGACGATGCCCGTCAGGCAGCCCGTGGGCAGCACGAGCGATAAACCGTCCAGCACCACGTGCTCGCCATAGGCAAAGCGAACATCGCGCAGGTCAACGGCCGCATCTGCACGCGCCGCACCCGCAGCACCGACGCAAGCCACGCCGGCGGAAACACCCACAGCGCTCGCGTCCCGCACCTCACGCTCACTCATCGCGGAACCCCTTTCGCGCCATGATCAGGTAGATAAAGAACGGTCCGCCCACCAGCGACAGCAAAATACCCACCGGCAGTTCGTAGGGCGCAAAGGCCGTACGTGCGACGGTATCGCACAGCACGGTAAATGCCGCACCGCACATTGCGCACAGCGGTATGACCACGCGATTGTCGTGGCCCGCGAGCCGGCGCACCGTATGGGGCACCATCAGGCCCACAAAGCCAATCAGCCCGCCAAAACTCACCGCGCAACCCGCGAGCAGCGCCGCCACCACCAGTGCCGCCAAGCGCACCGCCACCGTGCGCATGCCTAGGCCATGGGCAGCCTCGCGACCGAGCGACAGCACGTTCAGGCGGTTCGCCAAGCAAAACGCCGCCACCATGCCGCCAACCGCCAGCAACGCTGGCAGCATTAGGTTGCGCATGAGCACGCCCGAGAAGCCGCCGACCAAGTACGCCGACGACCCCACGTACACGTTCGGCGCCACCAGCAGCACGGTGTTCATGCCGGCACCGGCCACGGCGTTGATGGCCACGCCCGAAAGTACCACCGTCAGACGCGACACACCGGCGCGCGCCGAAATGGCAAACACCAGCCCGGCCGCGACCAGCGCGCCCACAAAGGCAACGAGCGGCAGCAGCTCGCGCGGCGGGTCGTTATAGAACAACGGACAGGCCGAAACGGCAAGCACCGCCAGGCCCGCACCCGAGTTGATGCCAATCACGCTCGGGCTCGCCAACGGGTTGTCGAGCACTGCCTGAATGAGCGCACCGGCAACAGAAAGCGCCGCGCCGGCAACAAGGCCGGCAACGACGCGGGGCATGCGGATATTCACGATGATATTGGCGACGGTCGCGTCCACGGGGGCACCCGTCGCAAAGGCGGCAATATCGCCAATCGAAACCGAGCTGGGACCCACGCAAAACGAGACGACGGCAACGACAACCAGCGCCGCGACAGACCCGTCAAACAGGCGGACGACACGGCGACGTGCGTGCGACAGTGCGCTCCCCGCCCCGTTCGAACTCGTCTTACGCATACAAACCCCCTAGTTCATTTTGGCCAGCGCCTTACCCAGAATCGTATAGGACTCATCCCACTTGGCGTTGGGCTTCGACATAAAATGTGCGCTGTCGAGCACCTTGTAGTTGCCCGCTTTAACAGCCGAAAGCTCGCTCCAGGCAGGATTGGACTCCACGGACTGCGTAAAGTTGCGCTCGGCGGCCTCCGTATCGGTGCCGACGGACAGCACAAAAATATAATCGGGATCGAGCGCGGCGATCGACTCGATGCTAAAGTCCGTGAGCGCGCTCGGGTTCTCGTCGCACACGTTGGTCGCGCCGAGCTCCTTGACCATTGCGCCCGTCATACCGGTGGAATCCTGCGCAGTGACGCCCTTGGAATACGAGCTCATCACCAGCACACGAGGCTTCTTGTCGGAAACGCTGTACTTTTTGACGGCCTTTTTGATCGAGGCCTGAACATCGAGGCCGTTCTTCTGGTACAGGTCGTCGCGGCCCGTGATGGCGGTAAAGATGCGCAGCATGCGCAGATAATCGTCAAACGTGGTGACCTTAAAGAACGCGCAGGGAATCTCGGACGCGTCGAGGGCGCTCTTAAGGTCGGACTGCGAAACGCCCGTGGAGTGCTTGCCATCCGAAAGGCCGGTAGCGATCACAAAGTCGGGGTCCTGAGCCATGACGGACTCGAGCGACAACGACGTGGAACGGCCCACCGATGCCACCTTGTCGGCATCGACGCCGTAGTTCTCGTAGGCATCGTCGGTCGCAGCCGTCAACTCGCCGCCCGCGAGCTCCCAAGCGTTGGCAAAGCTGCCCATGCAGGCCACGACATGCTTAGGCTTCTTGACGGTAACGGTGTTGCCCAGGTCATCGGTAAAACTCACCGCGCCATCCTCGGCGATCTTAAGATCGACCGACTTGGCGACCTTATCGTCAGTCAAAGTCGAAGCCGAGGACTTGCCGGCGTCTGACGACTGGACAGCAGAGCCCGCTGCAGAACCGTTGTCCGCCGAGGAGCCAGTCGCGCCGCAGGCGCTCAAGCCCAGGCTCAAAACAGCGGCGAGCGCAAGCGTAGCACCGGCCATCATGGGTCGTACCAAATGGGTCTTCTTCATCGTTATACTTTCTGTTCTTTCTTCTCTTCTATTCGTTCGTGGCGCACAGCGCACGTGCATGGCACGCATACAGTTCCTGCACGGCGACAACCTCACCCAGGCCGCAATCGCAGAGTTGAGGGGCATAGCCCGCCGCGCTCAGGATGCTTGCCCACGAACAGTCGTCGGCGCCACCCATGTTCTTGAGCACATGACGTCCGGCGGAAAGCATCAACGGCACCAAACGCACCGTTGCACCCGATTCGGCAAGCCCGCGAACAACCTGCAGGGCGGCATCCGGACCATCCGACAGGCATGCCACCGCCAGGTCATTACGTCCGGCGCGGGCAAACTCAGCACCCAGCGCGCCGTAGGCATCAAAAGCGTCACGGGGCCGCGTATAGCCGCTGCCCGCCGGCCCGCCAATGCCATGGCCTACAAAGAGGGTCACGGCCCCAGGCTTAGGTTGCCACTCCCCCATAAGCGCCGCGGCAAGACAATCAACATCCGTGGCATCGGACAAGAGCGGGGCGCCGACAACGGCCTTCAGCCCCAAACGCTCGGCCGCAGCATGCACGCGCTCGCACACGTTGGCCTGGGCCCATCCGTCAACAACCATACCGGACACAACCGCTACCCGCCGCGCGCCAGCTGCGGCAACCCGCTCAAACACGCGCTCCAGCTCGGGCACGTCCTCACCGCGGCGAGCCAAAAGCCGACACACCGCCGGACCCGAAAAAGCCAACTCGCACGGCACGTCCACGGCATTGGACACCGCGCGGAACACCGGCTCGATCGCCGCCGCACGTGCCTGGGCACGCGTGGTGCCGTAGACGGCAAACACCACGGTATCCACGCTATCGGCCCCGCGTGGCATTACCACGTCAGCCGCATCCGACACCCTCGTCAAAGCGTCGTCCACACCTAGCCCTCAACAACCTCGAGCGGCACGCGGGTGACCTGCTTATCGTGCTCAACGTGAAAAGCGTTGAGCACCAGATGCTCGGGATCCATCAGCGACAAGATCAGATACGCCGCCGTCGAGTCAAACGCCAGGCGCTTGTCCTCCTCGGAAGGACGCGACGGGCTCTCGGGATGCGAATGCCAGTTGCCGAGCATCTCCCAGCCATGGGCGCGGGCATCCTTAACGGCCGCGAGCTGCTCGCGCGGATCCATCGAAAAGTGCTCGTTACTCTCGTCGATGTTGGTGAGCAGGTACACATGCTCGACGGTACCCACCGCCGCCTCGCCCTCGCCGGCCACCATGCCGGCAATCAGACCGCATGCCTCGTTAGGCAGACCCTCCTTGGCATGCGCCACGATGCGATCGTAATCCGCGGCCGCAAGCAGCAGTTTCTCTACGCGCGGCATCGCTACTCCCCCGCCTTAAGGCTCGCACCGTGTACGGCATCGGCGCACTCGGGCTGCTCATAGTCGATCAACTCGGTGATGGTCGGATGCTCGCCGCAGATGGCGCAATTGGGGTCGGCCGGCGGCAGCTTGATGGTATGGAAATCGCCCGCCAGCGCATCGTAGGTGAGCAGCTTGCCGGTCAGCAGGTTGCCGATGCCCAGGATGTACTTGATAGCCTCGAGCGCCTCCAGGCAGCCAATGACGCCCGCCATGGCGCCAATGACGCCCGCCTGCTTGCACGTGGGCACGGCGTCCTTGGGCGGCATGGTCTTAAAGACGCAGCGGTAGCACGGACCCTCGCCCGGCACATAGGTCATGAGCTGCCCCTTAAAGCGGATGATGCCCGCATGCACAAAGGGCTTCTTGGCCATAACGCAGGCGTCGTTGATGAGAAACTTCGTGGGGAAGTTGTCCACGCCGTCGATCACAAAGTCGTAGTCGGCGATCAGATCGGCGATGTTGGTGGAATCGACAAACTCCTGGTAGGTGTTAACCGTGACGTCGGGGTTGATGTCCTCCATCGTCTCCTTGGCGCTTTGCACCTTGGGCTCGCCGATGTTGGACGTGGTGTGGATTACCTGACGCTGCAGGTTGGAAAGATCGACCTCGTCGGCATCGACAATGCCGATGGTGCCCACGCCGGCAGCAGCCAGGTACAGGGCAGCCGGTGCACCCAGGCCGCCGGCGCCAATGATGAGGACCTTGGCATTCAGGAGCTTCTTTTGCCCCTTAACGCCAACCTCCTTCAAGATAATGTGGCGCGAATAGCGCTCAAGCTGTTCATTCGAAAAAGCCATGCGATAGCTCCCTTTACGCAAATAGAAACGAGGATCGGCTAAAACGTTTCGGTATTAAAAACGTTCCAGGTGCCGCAGGTTGCCGCGAAAGAGGAGCGCCGCGTACTATATGTACGCAAGCGACGGCTTGAGCGGCAAGATGCGGTGCCTGGGACGTTTTTAACAGCCGCCGCCCATGAAGTAGAGGAACTCAACCGTGTCGCCATCGTTGAGCACATGGCTATCGAAGTCCTTGTGGTCCACGAACTCGTCGTTGACCGACACGGTCACGTACTCGGGCGTCTCGACGTTCTCTGCCGCCACGAGCTGGGTCACGGTCAGGCCCTCGTCGTACTCTTTCTGCTTGCCGCCGACATTGATCTTCATGATTGGCATCCTTCCTATCAAGTAATTACGTATCCGAGCCCTTGCAGGCCCATCCAAATGGGGCCTTAAGCAAGCGCCCCGTCGATAAACTCCTCGAGCTCCTCGAGCTTTTTGAAGCCCACCGTGCGGCTGGCCTCCTTGCCGTCCTGGAACAGCACGAGCGTGGGCGCCGCCATGACGCCATTGTCAACGGCCACCTGCGTGTCGAAGTTGATGTTGACCTTCACCACGTCGAGCTCGCCGGCGCGGGCCTCCTCCAGCTTGGCAAGCTGCGGATTGAGGCGCTTGCACGGAATGCAGGTGTCCGAATAAAAATCCACGAGCACCGGCTTGTCTGCCTTGAGCACGCGCTCCTCAAACGAAGCGGCGTCGATTCTCTCTGCCATCGTCAGTCTCCTTACTCGTCCACGAGCTTCTTAACGTACAGGTCAAACGTGCCCTCGTCCGACGGCGCCAGGCGAAGCACCTGCTGGCCGTCATCCTTAAGCGAGCGCGGCACGTTTTGCATGGGCTCGCCCTCGTTGAGGTGCACCTTGAGCACCTGGCCGATCTCGAGCTCCTCGATGGCGGCCTTCGCGCGCACAAACGTCATGGGGCAGACGGCGTCGGTGATATCGACCTCGTCGTCAAATGCAATCTCTTCCTGGGCCATGGAGGCCTCCTTCCTTAGACGGCATGGGTGTAACCCCGCCGCGTCAACTTATTTATCGGTGCCGATCAGTGGCTTGATGGGCTCGCCCGGTTTGGGCGCATGCTCGTTGTAGGCAGCGGTCACGGCCTCGACCATGCCCTCCCAGCCCTCGCGATCGAGCGTGAACTTAAAGCGGTCGCCGGCCTTGGCGTGGTCGTCGAACCACTGGATTGCGGCATCGGCAACAGCAATAAGCTGCTCGTCGCTCTCGATGGGCGGAAGGAACGACTTGGCCTTGGTAATGTGGTTGCCAAACAGGCCGCCAAAGCACACGTTGTAGACCGGCTGGGTCTCCCAAGCGTCGACCGGGCACTTTTGCGAGCACTTGCCGCAGCTCGCGCACTTGTCGTAGTCCACCGTGAGCGTCTCGCCGTCGTCGCTGATGGCGCCAAACGAGCACACCTTGGAGCAGATACCGCAGTGGATGCACGCGTCGGGAACCCAGGTGACCTTGCGGCCGCCCTTGATGCCCATGTCGTTCTCCTCGGCCTTCAGGCAGTTGTTTTGGCAACCGGTCACGCCGAATTTAAACTTACCGGGCAGGTCGCGGCCAAAGTAGCGCTCGTCGAGCTCGTTGGCGACGGCAAAGCTGTCGATGTTGCCCGAGGGACACGACACGCAGCCCTGACAGCCCGTCACGGTACGAACACGTGCGCCGCAGCAGCCCGGCTCCACACCGCCCTGGGCAAGCACGGCCTTGACCTCCTCGGCGTCTTCCACGTTGATCCAGGGAATCTCGATGGACTGGCGGCTCGTATTGTGGATGTAGCCGTGACCGTACTTTTCGGCCACCTCAGCCACGACACGCAGCTGCTCGGCCGTCATATGCCCGGCCACCACGCGCAGGCGAAGGCTGTAGTACCCCTTCTGCTTCTGGGCCATAAAACCGCCCTTTTTGAGTGCGGCATTGTTGATCTTTGCCATAGCTTTCCCCTTCTATGCTTGATCGGCGGCGGTGAGCGACTGCTCAAAATCCTCGATAAGATCGGCGAGGTCCTCGATCCCGATCGATAGGCGAATCGTATCGGGCCATACACCTGCCGCCTGTTGCTCCTGCGGCGAATTGTCGGCGAAAACAGTAGTCGCGGGATGCGTGATGAGCGTCTTGGTGTCGCCGATGTTGCTTACGCGCAGCGGCAACTTGACGCCGTTAATAACCTTGAACGCGCGCTCCTGGGAGCCCACGCGGATCGACATGAGCGCGCCAAATCCGCGGCCGCCAAACTGACGCGCGGCCAAGTCATGACCTGGGTGCGACGGCAGACCCGGATAGTCGACCTCGACATCGTGGCCGCTCGACGCGAACCATTCGGCAAGGCCTTGGGCGTTAGCGCAGGCGCGCTCCATGCGCAGGGCGAGCGTCTCGATGCCCGTACAGTTGAGAAACGCGTTTTGCGGCGACAGGCACGCGCCGGTATCGCGGAACAGCCCCTGGCGCAGCTTGACCGTATAGGCCATGTTGCCAAACTTGGCCCACTTGGCCATGGACGGATAGCGCTGCGGATTCCACGGACCGCGGCCCGAATCGATCACCACGCCGCTGATGGCATTGCTGTGGCCGTTGATGTACTTGCTCGAAGACTCAGCAACCACATCGGCACCCAGATCGAGCGGGCGGCACAGATACGGCGTCGCCACGGTGTTGTCGACCACCAGGCCAATGCCGTGCGCGTGGGCGACCTCGGCAATAGCGGCGATGTCGAGCACTTCGAGCTTGGGGTTCGAGATGGTCTCGGCAAAGACGAGCTTGGTGCGCTCGTCGATCGCCTCCTCCAGCGTGTCCGGTGTCAGCTCGGGAACATAGACGGTGTCAATGCCAAAATCGCGCAGGCTCTCAAAGAGTTCGAGCGTGCCGCCGTACAGGCACGCTCCCGCCACGATCTTGTCCCCCGCGCGCAGCACGTTGGAGACGGCGTTGAAGATCGCCGCCATGCCCGAGGCGGTGGCGACGGCCTCAAAGCCGCCCTCCAGCGCCGCCATGCGACGTTCGAACGCCGCGACGGTGGGGTTGCCCAGGCGCGTGTACACGTAGCCCGGCGCACGCCCGCCCGCCACCGCGGCATGGCGCTCCTCCTCGTCAAAGGCATAGGCGCTCGTCTGGTAGATCGGCGGCGTCGTCGACTCCACGGCAAACGGCTCGCGGCGGCGCGCATGGAGCAGCGCTGTCTCAAAACGCATGCCGTCGATGCGCTCGTCGCTCGAATCGGTCATCCTCAATCGCTCCCTCGTTGTGCGAACAATTTGCTTGGCGCACCATTCTGCTACAAATCCTACCAACCGTATAGGTTAGATAACGTATTCGGGCCCCTTTTGTTTCGACTTGATGAAGTGGTCGTACACGCGCTTCTTGTACCAGGCAAAGTCGGCGCTGCCGCGATCGCGCGGGCGGCCCAGCTGCACCTCGACGATCTCCTCGATCTTGCCGGGTCGGCTCGACATGACCACGATACGGTCGGCCAGGTACACGGCCTCCTCGATATCGTGGGTCACCATGGCCATGGTGCCGCCCTGCTCGGCGTGGATGCGCAGCAGCTCTTCCTGCAGTTCCATCTTGGTAAAAGCATCGAGCGCGCCAAAGGGCTCATCGAGCAGCAGGATCTCGGGGTTGGTCGCCAAGGCGCGGGCGATGGCGGCACGCTGCGACATGCCGCCCGAGAGCTGCGCCGGGTACGCGTCCGCGAACTCTTCCAGGTCGACGGTCTTGAGCAGGCGGCTCGAGATCTGGGAGCGCTCGGAATCGGAGCACCCGCGCAGGCCGAACTCAACGTTGTCGCGGATGCTCATCCAGGGAAACAGGCGATGCTCCTGAAAGATCATGGTTCGGTCGGGGCCGGGGCCGGTCACGGGCTTGCCATCGAGCGTGACGGTGCCCGTCGTGGGATGCTCGAGCCCGGCGATGATCTTGAGCAGCGTGGACTTGCCGCAGCCGGAGGGGCCCACGATCACCAAAAACTCGCCGGCGCGGATATCGAGGTCGATATGGTCGAGCACGTGGCGCGTCTCGCCCTTGATGGAAAAGTCCTTGTTAAGGCCTGCAATCGAAAGCTCGTTAGACATCATGCCCTCCTAGTTCTTCTTCTGCTGCCAGGGCGTGGCGATCTTGGCGATCACGCCGAGCACCATGTCCATCAGGACGCCGGCGACGGCAATGACGATGATGCCGGCAAAGACGATGGAGTAATCCATAAGCGTGCGGGCGTCGTTGATCCTAAAGCCGATGCCCGAGCTCGCGGCGATCATCTCGGAGCCGACGACTGCCATCCAGGCAATGCCAAGGGCGAGCTTGAGGCCCACAAAAATCGAGGGCAGGGCGCTAGGCAGATAGATCTGGCGGAACATCTGCCAGCCCGAGAGGCGATACATGCGACCGACCTCCACGAGCTTGGGATCGCAGCGTTCGATGCCATCGATAGTGTTGACCAGCACGGGGAAGAAGCTCGCCAAGAAGATGACGGCGACTTTGGACTCTTCGCCAATGCCAAACCAGATCACCAGCAGCGGCACCCACGCCATCATCGGAATCTGACGCACGGCCTTAAAGGCGAGCGAGAAGAACTTGTGGGCCGAGGCGCTCATGCCCATGACCACGCCAAAGAAGATGCCGGCGACTACAGCAATGGCATAGCCCTCGAGGATGCGGATCACGCTGATGGCAAGATCGCCCTTAAAGGTGCCGGTCGTGAGCTGCTGCACGAGCGTCGACGCGACCGAGGAGATCTTGGGCAGCACCACCGTGGAGAGCAGTCCCGTGCTGGTGGCAACATGCCAGGCGACAAGCACCCACAGCGGCAAGATGAGCGCGAACAGCGTATCGACAATGCGAACGACAGGCGCCGAGTCGGCCGTGGAACCGTCGGGGGCCAAGCGGCGACGAAAGTTGCGGCGAACGATAACGATGCCCACCGTGATGACTGCCGCGGCTATGACCACCGGAAGCGCACCGATCAGACCGTGGAGAATCTCGGCCTGCTTGCGTGCCGCGCGATCCTCGGGGCTCGCCACCGTCGCAGAAATGGCAGCCGTTGCCAGCTTTGCACCGTCCGTGCCCTTGCCGTCCGATCCAAATTCCTCAATCGCCTGCTTCAGGGCGCTCGAATCCGTCCACGCCTCGATATCGACCTCGTTTTGGATAATCTTGTTATCGAGCTCAAACTGCTGGACGTCTTTCATGGAATCGAGCATGTCATCCGAAAGCGAGGCCGGACGCAGCGTCGCCTGATCGGCAACGTTTTGCGCCTTGATGACCTCGATGGGGTTGCCCGACTTTTCGGACACGAGCTTGATATAGGCGCTCGGATCGGCAAGGACGTCGGCGCGGGCCTTGAGCAGCGCCTTGAGAATTGCCACCGACACATCCTCGTGGTCCTTAGCGTACGCTGCGCGGCCGATCAGCACCGTGGGCTCAAAGTACGTGGAGGAATCGGCCTTGGCGCCATCGTGCAGGACCTTGACCAGGCCCTTGTTGGCAAGCTGCGTCTCCTGTCCGCCGCTCACCACCGCAGCGTCCACACCGCCCGAGGCGAGGGTCGACAGGCCATCGGGAAGCGAAGCGTTGACCGGCACGATGTCATCGAAGGTGAGCCCCGCCTCGGCCAGCACGCGCACCAGATACATCTGCGGCGTGGCGCCGCGCACGTAGGCGACCTTCTTGCCTTTCAGGTCTTTGAGGCTCTTGATCCCCGAACTCGTAGAAACGGCCAAGCGCCAGCTGGAGCCAAAATCCGTCACAGCGAGCAGCGTCGTGTCAATGCCCTTCGACTTACCAAGAATGCCCGCAAAGCCCGCGTAGTCGACGTAATCGAGGTCGCCAGAGCTCAGGGCCTCGTGGAGCGCAGGCGCCGCACCGACAAAACCCGTCACCTCGGCTTTGTAACCGAGCGGCTCCAGATACTCATCAAGGTAGCCTTTGGTATTTGCCACGCCGAGCAGGCCGCTCGGAAAGTTGTTGCCGGTCGAAGGAAAGCCGATGCGCACCGTCTTGGTCGGTGCATCAGCCGCCTTGGCCTGGACGGGCAGCGCGACAAAAGCTGTCGCTGCGACAGCCAGCACGAACAGGAACGCGCACATGCGGCGCTTCCAATCGACGCTGCGTACACCCCTTGCAATCGTGTCCTGCGATGTCATAAGCAATGCCCCTTCCTCAGCACAGACGCGGCAGATCCGCGTCTCCCTCGTTGCTTAGGTTCGGCATTATATCCGTTTATCCTACTAGGTTTATAGGAAATATAGCCAGACACCCCTATCAGAACTCCGCGACCGGCTATCGTTATTTCAGATATCCCGGCACACCAATTGATCCCTTGGGGACGGAGGAAAAAGGGCCCCGGCCGGGATGACCGACCGGGGCCCTTGGACAGAGCTATATGTTGCTGCAAGTCGTGTGTCTGCGAGCTACTCCTCGACGAGCTCAAACTGATCGGGACCGACGCCGCACACCGGGCACACGTAGTCCTCGGGCAGCTCGGGCGTGTCGACCTCAACCTCGTAACCGCAAACGATGCACACAAACTTATACGTCTTCTTCTCCTCAGCCATGATGTTCTCCTCTCGAACGTGACTGCTGATGTACTTCACTTATTAGTATAGGTTCCCAATAATATAATGCAAGTGTTTTTAAAACATTTCTAGCCTTGATACGATGAGGCCTTGGGCGGCGTCTTGCCCTTCAAGACCTTGTGGTAGAAGTCGTACGTCAGCGGCGTCTCGTCGCTCAGACGCTCGGCATCCTCGACCTCGCCGATAAACAGTAGATGCGTGCCCACATCCACAGTGTCGATCAAACGGCAGCTAAACAAGGCCGCCGCATGCTCGGGCACATAGGGCATGCCAAGAGCCGTCTCGCGGGTCTCGTATTTGGCAAACTTGTCATAATCGCTGCTGGTGCGGAACCCAAAGTTACCGATGTAGAGCATGTCGGCGGTCTGATCGATCACGGTCAGCGCGAACGCTTTGGCTGATGCGATGACGCCCGAGGTGACGTTTTCCTTGTTAACGGCAACCGAAATACGCGGCGGCATGGACGTCACCTGCACCGCCGTGTTGATGACGCAGCCGGCGCGCAGCCCGTCTGCAGCGGAGTTCACCACGTACAGGCCGCTCGGCATGGTAAAGAACGCAGTTTTGTCCATAACGATCACTCCCCTAGCTCGGGTTGGAACCTCATGGATGTATGTACCCACAAAAAAGGCAGCGCCCATAACGGACGCCGCCTTTGAAACATATGTGTCAGAACAGTAAGAAAGATGGGACACCCGCAGTTGCGGTGAAATAGGGACTGAATAGCCCCTCAAACAGGCAAAACAGTCCGTATTCCACCGCAACTTATGAAGGACGGTCAGCGGTTGCGTTCCTTGAGGGCGCGGTCGATCTCGCGTTGGACATCACGCTTGGCCATGTCCTCGCGCTTGTCGTAGAGCTTCTTGCCGCGACCCAGACCCAGCAGCAGTTTTACGCGACCGTCGGTATTAAAGTAGAGCTCCAACGGAACCAGCGCATAACCACGGTTGCGAAGTTTGCCGTCAAGAAAGTCGATCTCCTTGCGGTGCAGCAGCAGACGGCGCCGACGGTCGGGATCGCGATTCCACACGCCACCATGGCTATAAGGGTGGATATGCAGGCCGACGAGCCAGCACTCCCCGCCACGAATCAGTGCAAAGGTATCGGTAATCTGGCACGCGCGCTCGCGAATCGACTTGACCTCGGTACCGCTCAGCTCAATACCGCACTCAAACGTCTCATCGATAAAGTACTCGTGATGTGCCGAGCGATTCTTGGAAATGAGCTTGCGCTCGCGCTTACTGGGCATCGCCGGCCTCCTTGGCGCCATTGGCGTTTGAGCCCGCAGCCTCGCGCTTTGCCCTGCGCTCGGCATTAAGCTCGGCATCGCTCTCGCGCACCAGCTTGATAATCGCCGCGCATGCCTCCTCGCCCACCAGGTCGCGGGCACGGACCGTCAGACGCGTAGCCTCCTGCTTGTCGCCGTCGCTTGCAGCATCGGTCGCGCACATGATCAGGCAGATGGCGATCTCGGCCGAAGGCGAGGTCGGCACGCCCTGCAGGGCGAGCTCACCCATCACATGGTCGTCACTCTCGTCCGCGGCATCCGGATAGGTGGTATGGATCTTGTTGAGCAGGCGCGTCGTATGCGCATCATTGGGCGCCAGGCGCAGCGCCAGACGCGCGCAGCCCACGGCAGCCGAAATGTTCTCGGTCTCGGGCTCCAAGAAGTACTGACCCAAGTTGGTGTAGGCGCGTGCGGCGCACTTACCGTCGCTCGCGCGCTCCAGCACCGAGAACGAGAGCGATGCCCACTCCTGCTTGTCCTCAAGCGCGCGGAACAGCTCGGCCAAGTCCAAGCGATAGTTGCAGTTCATGGGATCCCAACGCACGGCCTGCATCAGGGCATTCCGAGCACTCACATAATCCTGCTGGCGAATGTAGGCAAACGCCATGTCGGAGTACAGGCGGTCAAAGGGAACCTCGACCTGCACCAGCTCGCGCGGATCCTTCTCCACACGGCGATAGGCCAGGCGCTCAAACTTGCTGTCGAAGCTAAAGTACTGGCGCTTCTCCTCCGTCTTGCACTCAGCGTCGATATACTCCTCGGCGAGCTCCACCAGACGCTCAAGCAGCGGCGTCGCCGTAGCCAGGTCGCCCTGCGCCAGATAGTTCTCGGCATACGTGATGTCTTCCAAGCTGATAGGCAGGTCCATGACAACTCCTCGGTCCGGGCGGCAGACTCAACGCGCGCCTTAAATATCGGTCAATACACAAAACCCGGGTCTCTTACGAGGCCCGGGCGTTCAATTTTGGTAGCCCGTACCAGATTCGAACTGGTGATCTCCGCCTTGAGAGGGCGGCGTCCTAAACCGCTAGACGAACGGGCCATATGTAGCAAATGCAATGGCTGGGATGGAGGGAGTCGAACCCCCATTGACGGAACCAGAATCCGCTGTCCTGCCATTAGACGACATCCCAATGACTGCATCGCTGCGCTCGGCTGTGCCTTTGCGCAAGAAAGAAATATACGGGAAGTCCGGCCGTGACGCAAGCCCCAATTTTGACTTTTTTGAAATTCAATCAAATACGGCCAACACGTGAAGGACCTGTGAAGTCGACCGCTGCACACGAAGGGCAAAACGCCGCGAGCGGTAGCCGTCAACCGTTGGCAGATTCTACCGCGAAAACGATAGCACCAGGCAACACAATCGAAGTATCAATGATCACGTAGATATCGAGGCGCCATGGACGAAGAGCTTGATTACCTATGGGAGACCCTGGGCCTCGAGATCACTGCTGACCTTTGGCCCGAACGGGACAAAATCCATCCCACTCTGCGCCCCGCCATCACGGTGATGCAGGCAAAATACCGCCGTGCATCCTTTTTGATCATGCGGATGTCATGGCACGCGGGACTCCCCGACCTTAAGCGAATCCAGGCAAGCCTCGTCGAGCTGTCCGGTATGCCGACCGTCATATCCGAGGCGCACCTGGAGCAGCGCCAGCGCGAGCGACTGCAACAGCAGCGGATCCCCTTTATCTGCCCCGGCGTTCAGGCATATCTGCCCTTTATGGACGAGGAGTACTGGAGCGGCAAGCCCAACAAGCACGTAAAGGTCTACGATCCGCACGAATGGGCACAGCTCGAGGATTGAGTCGAGCGAGCCCGCCGATGGAAAACACGTCCCACCCTGAGCACTCAAAACGGGTCGCACTTTCCGCAGCCGCTACAGCAACGCCTCGGCCCAAGCCGATTCCCTAAAGCCAGGAATCGCAAAGTCGTCGCCCACCAGCAGTGGGCGCTTAACCAGCATACCGTCGGTCGCCAGCAGCTCGTAGCACTCTCGATCCGTCATGCCCGCATCCAGACGCGCCTTCAGGCCCAGCTCTCGATATTTCATGCCCGACGAATTAAAGAAGCGCCGCACCGGCAGCCCCGAACGAGCAATCCAGGTCGCAAGCTCATCAGCCGTGGGATTGTCCAAAACGATATCGCGGTCGATATACTCTACCCCGTGTTCGTCCAGCCATGCCTTGGCCTTCTTACAGGTCGAGCACTTGGGATATTCAACAAACAGTACGGTCATGGGAATCCTCCGAATATAGATCGGCCAACGCAGGCACACGCCACACGAGGCGCCTTCGCATGGTGGGCCAATTGTAGCCCACGGGTCACACACTAAACGAACCGTACCCCGAATCCGCGTTTGATGAACGGCAGCAGCTCCATTGCCTCGGGCGTGATATGACCCGCAACGTTCATGCGCTCGTCACCGGGAAGATCGACCCGCGCAATCTCAAGCTCGCCTTCGTAGCGCCCATAGCCGCTATTGCTCACAGCGATCGACCCCGCCTTTCGAAACAGGCCGGCACCGGCATCCGTCGGCACGAAATCCGGCTTAAGCGTCGTACGCGACTCCTGAGACCTAAAGATGAGGGTGCTCGAATCGGGCCGGTCGTGATGAATCTGCCCACGTACATAGGCATAACCGGGCTCAAGCTCGCATTGCAAGTCCACGTATCCGGCGGAAACTTGAGCAAACTGCGCCCAGCCCGCATCGGAAAGATCGGGGTCGCCGACCAACACAATGTCGCAATCGGCGCCATGTGCAAGCTCAAGCATGTTGAGGGCAACCTTTGACGCGCGACCGCGCTGCGCCTCGACCGTCGGCAGTCCCTCGAATACCGGCCCGCGAACGTTAGCATCACCCGGCACAAAAGCCATGATTTCGAATCCAAGCGCCGCAAGACGAAGATTCACCCGAGCAATGTCCTCCAGAGCTAAACCGGTATAAGGCTTGGGGTAAAAATTGTGGCAGGCGGCAAAACGAGTCACATCGGCACCGGCCTCACGCCACGATGCGATTTCATCAGAACTCACCGTCGATGCATTGACCACAATGCGAAATACACCGGACAGCTCCGCGACCCGCTGGGCGCTAAAGCCATAGTCCAAACGAAGGTATTCCAACCCCAGATCGCGCAGGTCCTCGATGCGCTCAAGCCCGAGCAAATCGCACGTGCGAGGCCCCACATCGGCAATGAGCGCAATGCCGCGGGCGGAAAGCAGCGACAGCACATGACGGACCTTATCGGCATACGCCGCTCCCCCATCCTCGGGAATATGCAGCGAGGTGAACGCATAGCGCGCACCCGCCGCGGCACCACGCTCAATTGTCCGCTCAATATCCTGCAGAGGGCTGGAAAGATAAATCGAAATACCCGTTTTCACGCTTCAACACTCCTTTAAAAAAGGCCGGCGGAGCAGTTAGCCCCGCCGGCACAACCATAGCATCAAGAAATCTGCCGCGCGCCGCGAGCCCTGAGCAACACGGCTCGCGATATCAAACTACTCGCCAAAGAACTCGTCGATCTTCTGCTCGTCGACGCCAAAGAACCACGTCAGGACAAAGCCGGCGGCATAGGCAAGCAGCATAGCGGCAACGTAGCCGAGCTGCTGGCCAGGAACGACGATCAGCAGGCCAAACAGACCGGAAACGCCCTGAGAAACCGTGCCGATGTGAAGCAGCGCCGCGAGCGCGCCGCCAAATCCGGCACCCAGGCAGGCCGTCACAAACGGACGAACGAGCGGCAGCGTAACGGCATACATCAGAGGCTCGCCCACACCGAGGATTCCAACGGGAATGGACTCTGCGACGTACTTCTTGAGCTTGGCGTTCTTGGTCTTAAAGTACAGCGCCAGACCGGCACCGACCTGACCGCCGCCAGCCATCATAAGGATGGGAAGCAGGTAATTGATGCCCTTGGTAGCGCCGTCGGGATCGTTGAGCATAGCGTGGATCGGCGTGAGCGCCTGATGCAGGCCGACGGAAACCAGCGGCAAGAAGCCTGCCGACAGGATATAGCCGCCCAGGACGCCCAGCTTCTCGAAGATAAAGGTCAAAACGCTAAAGATGGCAGTCGTCAGCCATGCGCCAACCGGCTGGATGACGAGCATCAGAGCAAAGGCGCCGATGATGAGCACCAGCAGCGGGGACAAGAACGTGTCGAGTGCGTTGGGCATAACCTTGCGAATCTGACGCTCCATCCAGGCAAAAAATGCGCCAGCGATAAGAGCCGCGATCATGCCGCCCGCTGCGGGGTTGTACTGCGCATTGGTGAGCGGCAGCAGAATGGCAGCGGCAGGATCAGCCGCGCCAGGCGCAAGCAGGGGCATGGCACTGTTGGCGATACACATCATGCCGGCGATGCCGCCCAGCGCAGCGGAGCCGCCAAACTCACGTGCCGCGTTATAGCCCACCAAGATGGGCAGATAGGCAAACAGGGCCCAGCCCATGGAGCGAATGCCCTGGTACCACCACTCGCCTGCAAGCGCGCCTGCCGTCGAGACGTTAATGACGTTGCAGATACCGTTGATGAGGCCAGCCGCAATGATGCCGGGAAGCAGGGCGACGAAGACATTGGAAATCTTCTTGAGGAAGGCCTGAACCGGCTTGGACTCGTACTTGGCCTTCTGCGCGGCCTTGTTTGTGGCCGCAGCGTCAACCACGCTCTCGTCAGCAACGCCTTTCGCAAGGCCGGTGAGCTTGGAGAACTCCTCGAGCACCTTATTCACCTTGCCCGGACCCAGCACGATCTGCATCGTGTCGTCCTCGACCAGGCCCATCACGCCGTCGAGTGCCTTAATGCCCTCCGTGTCGACGTTGCCCGCGTCTTTGACGGTCACGCGCAGGCGCGTCATGCACGCCGCGTTTGCGAGCACGTTGTCTTTACCGCCCAAAAGGTCCAGCAGCTTTTGAGCCAGCTCTTTGTTCGTCATAACTCCTCCTTGTATTGGGTATCTCGTCTGGATGTCATATCAGCTCACGCCGCGCACCTATTGGGCGTCGGCATTGCTCTTCTCATGGCCACTCACCGCAGCACGGACATGGCCTCTCGCTCGCTCAAGAGCTACCGCAGCCTGCTCGGCATCGCAGTCCAGCAGTACCGAGACAATAGCGGTTTTTACGTGGCCGCCGGCATCTGCAAGCGCCTGAATAGCGCACTCGCGCGTGCAGCCGGTCGCCTCCATCACGATGTTCTGGCCGCGCACCACCAACTTCTCGTTCGTCTGCTGCACATCGACCATCAGGTTTTGGTATACCTTGCCGATCTTGACCATGGCACCGGTCGAAATCATGTTGAGAATGAGCTTTTGAACCGTTCCCGCCTTGAGCCTCGTTGAGCCGGTCAGTACCTCGGGACCGGGCACGGGTTCAATGGCAAGATCTGCGCTCTCCCCGATCTTCGACCCTTGGTTGCAGGCAATTGCGATCGTCTTGCACCCAGTTGCCTTGGCGTACACAAGGCCGCCCACCACATAGGGAGTACGACCGCTTGCCGCCAGGCCAACGACAAGATCCTTGTCCGAGAGTCCACGCTCCCGCAGGTCGCTCGCGCCAAGCTCCTCGCTGTCTTCGGCACCTTCGACAGCCTTGATAAACGCCGTCTCGCCTCCGGCAATGAGCCCGACAATCAGATCGGGTGACACGCCAAACGTGGGCGGACACTCCGAAGCGTCGAGTACACCCAGACGACCGCTGGTGCCTGCGCCCATGTAAAAGACGCGCCCGCCGCGCTCGAGTGCCTCAGCAGCCCAGTCGATTGCTGTGGCAACCTGGGGCAACACCTTCGTGACCGACTGGACGGCACGAAGATCCTCATCATTCATCGTCGTGACGATTTGCAGCGATGTCATCGTATCGAGGTCCATAGACCTTTGATTACGCTGTTCGGTCGTGAATTTTGTTAAATCGAGCATTTCATTCACCTCATCTTTCCTGTTTCTCGATGTAGTTTTGCTTAATGACATGCGTCGCCCGTTCGTAGTCGCCGGCAACGTAAGCAGCGTACAGGGCATCGACAACCATAAGCTGGGCCATACGCGAAGCCATGGCACCGCTGCGGACCAAGGGCTCACTCGCAGCGACGCCGAGCACGGCATCGGCCATGGTGGCAAGCTTGGATGATCCATCTACTTTGGTAACGGCCACAACGGGACAGTTGTGACGTTGAGCCTCGGCGGTGCAGTCCAGCACCTCTTGCGTCAAGCCCGAGTAGCTAAAGGCGATCGCCATATCGCCCTCATGCATGTTCTTGGCACACAAGAGCTGATCATGCCAGTCGTCGTACAGATGGCACTCTTTGTCGACACGCATGAGCTTTTGCGCCAGATCGTGCGCGACCAAACGAGAGGCACCGATACCGAACAGATTGACCGCGCGTGCCCGCTTAAGATAGGCCGCACATCGCTCCAAGACGGTGTAATCGAGCGTTCGCGCCGTCGCTTCGATCGTGCGCACGTTGCTTTTCATCACCTTCCCCACGATACGTTCGACGCTGTCATCCATGGAGATGTCCTCGAGGGCAACGTCTTTCTTGTCACCCAAGAGCGCCAGCTCGGCAATCAGTTCGCGCTGGAACTCCTTGTAGCCCGCAAAACCCAAGCGCTTGCAAAAGCGCAAAATGCTCGAGGGCGAGGAGAACGTGGCATCGGCAAGACCGCGGACGGACAGCCCGACCACCTCGTGCGGATGAGCGCTTACATATGCGATGACATTGCGTTCCACCGGGCTCGCGCTGAGCTCACGCTCGCGAAGCCGCAAAAGCAATCCGTTTGCCATCTCAAACACCTCCGTTGAGAAGAATTAAAGACCAACGAACGATTCGTACCGGATACAAACAGCTTTTACGGTACATTGTGCCGCATCGTGGCGCACAAAGGGCGAGCGTTCTACCGCTCGCCCCTCAAATCCGACCGCTCGGAAATACGCGCGACACAAAATAATTCAACAAGGTCGCATTATCAGAAACGGGTTTGTTACCGGCTAGCGCCTCGCATGGGCGCCGATCGGCCGAGTCGCATAGCGCACCAACGCCGCTGCCAGCAATACCAACAGCATGGCGGTGACATAGCCCGCAGCATCGAATCCTAAATCGATAACGTCGAAATGCCTGCCGGGAACAAAGATCTTATGTACCTGATCGCCAACGGAGCAGACGGCGCAAAAGAGCAACACGGGCACGCAACGGGAGCACACGCTCCACGGACGCCCGGAAAAGCAAACCACGACCACCGAGACGAACAATCCGACGAAGAAAAACTCTACGGTATGGGCAACGCGACGGACGTTCGTGGCCACCCACATGCGAATGGAAACAAGTCGGCCAGACCGGACATTCGAAGCAGCCGAATCGGTGCCCCCGGTCATCCCGTTCTCGGTCTGAGCTTCACCCGCGACATCGGCAGCCTGTACGCCCGTAGCTTGACCCTCCACCACACGCGCGGTGGACTCGCTCAGCAACGACGTCTCCACCGCATTTTGCTCCGTCAGCACCCAGATGCCCGCCAGCGTTGCAGCGAACAGAACGATCGCGGTCCATCCGATTATTTGTTTTACGCGCGCCAAGGGCCTACCTCCTTTTTTGAATATCAGCGAGTGTAGCCCCAAATGACATCGCCACCGTATCAAAATTTGAATCGCAACAGGAAGCGACAAAGCGACGCAAACCCCTACCCCGCCTCGCGCATCCAGCGATCGAACGTCCCCACGCACACGCCCAGGCACTTTGCTGCCTGGCTGCGGGTAATATCGCCTGCCTCATAGCTATCGCGTACCAGCTCAAACTGAGGAGGGCACGGCTTGCGAGGTCGACCGAAACGGACCCCTCGCGCCCGCGCCGCTGCAATCCCCTCCGCTTGGCGCCGATGAATATTCTCGCGCTCCACCTGCGCCACGTAGCTCAGCAGTTGTAGCACAATATCGGCAATCAGGGTATTGGTCACATCCGGCGCGCCGCTGGCCCTGGCGCGCGTGTCAAGCAATGGCATGTCCAACACCACAATGGCAACCCCGAGCTCCTTGGTAATGCGTCGCCATTCCTCAAGAATCTCGGAGTAATTACGACCAAGTCGGTCGATAGAAAGCACCACCAGCACGTCCCCGTCTCCCAGGACGTGCAGCAGCTCGCGATAACGCGGTCGATCGAAGTCCTTGCCGCTCGCATGGTCGGCATAAATATTCGCCGAGCCCACGCCATAGGCGCCCAGCGCATCCAGCTGCCGATTCAGATTCTGATCGCGCGAACTCACCCGCGCATAACCGTACACCGTCGCCATCTCATCCCCGCTTTCTTGTAAACCTGCCAAAAAGGGACAGGTTTATTTTGGTAGGTTTTACCTCTCCAATAGCAGGCAAGCGGACGGCCGAGCAGACGGCAAGGTAGTCACGATTCAAATGCGGAGGGCGGCCCCGAAAGACCGCCCCCACTTCCGCACGATCGGGATTCGGCTAATGGATAAGCTTAAAGTCCAAGTGTCCGCGCGTGGTATTGACGCGCGAGACCTCGATAATCACGCGCTGGCCCAGCTCATAACGAGTCCCCGTGTCGGCGCCCGTCAGTGTAAGCGCGTCCTCGTCGAACTCAAACCACTCGTTGCCCAGGCTTTTAATCGAGGCCAGGCCCTCGACCTGCGTCAGATCCAAGCGAACAAAAAGACCCATGCTGCTGACCCACGAGATGGTTCCGGTATAGCGCTCGCCCAGACGATCCTCGTAGTACTGGGCGATCTTGATCTTTTGCGTCGCATGGCTGGCGGCGTCGGCCGCGCGCTCGGCATCGCTGCAGGCACGACAGATCTGGGGCAGAATGCGCGGCAGCGACTCGCGCCCCTTACCAATCAGGCGCGGCGTACGGACCAGGGCGTCCTTGCCGCCCAGCTGCTCGTATGCCAGCTGCAGCTTGAGCACGCGGTGCACCACCAGATCGGGGTAGCGACGGATGGGGCTCGTAAAGTGGCAGTAGCACGGCGCGGCGAGCGCAAAGTGGCCCTCGTTGCGAGGCTTATACAGCGCACGCTGCATGCTGCGCAGAAGCAGCGTGTTGACGAGCGGCGCGCTAGCCGTACCGGCGGCGGCATCAACTGCAGCCTGCAGCTCATCGGGGCTTCCCAGGGCAATGCCGGCTGCACGGCGGTCGTCGATAATACCCAGCTGAGCCAGTGCCACGGCGGCGCCGTGCAGGCTATCGGGGCTGGGATCTTCATGCACGCGGTAGCAAGCCTCGATATCGCGGTCGGCAAGCCACTCGGCCACGCACTCGTTGGCGAGCAGCATGGCTTCCTCGATCAGCGACGTGGCGCACGAACGCTCGCGTGCCACAATCTGCACGGGCACGCCGTCCTCGTCCAACAGGGCGCGAATCTCGGCGGTATCGAAGTCGACCGACCCGCGCGCGCGACGAATATGGCGGCGAAGCTCGGCAAGTTCGTTGGCGGCGACGAGAAAATCACCCAGATCGACGTTATAGCCCCGGGCGGTTTCCTCGCACGCAAGCCCACGCTCGAGCGCTTCCTCACGCGAATTCTCTACAGCCGCAACATCCTCGGCGGCACCCTCCAGCACCCCATACTCCACCGCGCCGGCACCTACTAACAGCGCCTCGGCGCCGTCGTAGTCCATGCGCACGCGCGAGCGAATCACACTGGGATAGGGATCATAGTGGCGAACGCGGCCCTGCGCATCGAGCTCGATATCGACGGTAAACGCCAGACGGTCTTCATCAGGGCGAAGCGAACACAGGTCGTTCGATAAGCGCTCGGGCAGCATGGGCAGCACGCGATCGGCCAGATACACCGATGTCGTGCGATGGCGCGCCTCAAGATCGATATGCCCGTCCCAGGCCACATAGTGCGAAACATCGGCGATGTGGACGCCCAACTTGTAACCGCCGTCGGGCGTACGCTCCAGCGAGATAGCATCATCAAAGTCGCGCGCGTCGACCGGGTCAATCGTAATGATAAAGCGGTCGCGCAGATCGCGTCGGAGCGGATCTTTGAGCGCCGCGGTCACATCGAGCGAAAGGCCCTCGGCCTCGGCCAGCGCTGCCTCGGGATAGCTGTCGGTATAGCCATAACGCGCCATTACATACTGAACACCCAGGTCGGGCGCGTCATCGCCGCCAATGCGGCGCTCAATGGTCACGGTGCCCGATTCCAGGCGCGTCGGATAGGTCAGAATGCGTGCGACCACAGCGTCACCGGGATGAACGCCCAAGCGCTCGGCCGAGGTGTCCTCGGGCAAAATAAAGAAATCGGCCTTGAGGCGCGAATCGAGTGGCTCGATCACGCCGAGCGGACCGGCCGTCTGGTACGTGCCCACCACACTGATAGCAGCGCGCTCGACGACTCCCTCAATCACGGCACGACGCTCACCATGCGGGCTGTTCTTAATGCTCACGGCGACGGTATCGCCATCCATGATCTCGCGCTTACCGCGACCCATGACTTTATAGTCGCCGTTCTCGGTTATGACATAGGCGCTGTGCTCATGGAGCTGCACGCGTCCGGTCAGACTCGGGCGGCGCTCGCTGCGCACCGGTCCACACTTGTTGCGGGCACCGCGCTTATGCTTGTTGTTGCGCCCCATGGCGCCTCCTTACTATCGGTTGCGGACTCCAAAGAGTCTACCCAAATGATCCGCGATCCTGCCGTCGCATCGGAATCAAAAAACGGGTCGCCCCATAAGAGACGACCCGTTGGAAGGAATGAATTCCAGG
The DNA here is from genome assembly GCA_902475445.1 of uncultured Collinsella sp. Taxonomy (GTDB): domain Bacteria; phylum Actinomycetota; class Coriobacteriia; order Coriobacteriales; family Coriobacteriaceae; genus Collinsella. The sequence continues at coordinate 4,928 of CABRZN010000006.1, read as the reverse complement.
CATGCCTACACGCGCAGGTAGCGGCGCATGGCGATGGCAGAACCAAAGAGACCGATGATCACGCCGACCAGGACCAGCGCAGCATAGGTCACCAGGTAGTACTGCATCGGCAGAGCAAACGACATCCAGCCGATGCTCTCCTGCAGACGCGGAATCATCAGGTTGCGCAGCAGCTCCAGCACGCCGATGGAAAGCAGCGAGCCCAAAATGGCCTGCAGCACGCCCTCGGTGATAAACGGGCCGCGAATAAAGCCGTTGCTGGCGCCCACCAGGCGCATGATCGCAATCTCACGACGACGCGCCGTGATGGACAGGCGAATCGTGTTGTTGATAAAGATGAACGCGATAAAGGTCAGCAGGCCGACGAGTACCACGGCAGCAATGCGGATGTAGTTAGTCACCTGGAACAGGCGGCTCACTTCCTCCTGGCCGTACAGCACGCTCGCGTTGACGTCGCCGTCATCCGCGATCTTCTGGAAGTCGGCGTTCTTCTTGAGCTTCTGGGCCGTGCTTTCGACCTTGGACGGATCGTCCATCTCAATTGCAAACGAAGCCGGCAGCGGGTTCTGGCCATCGAGCGCGCTCATGGTGGCGTCGGCGTTGCCCGACATCTTGCTCGTATACTCGGCCAGCGCTTCGTCCTTGTCCTTATAGGTCACGGACTTGACGTTATTCCACGTCTTAAGCTCGGCCTCAAAAGCCTGAACATCGGCCTGATCGGCGTCATCGCTAATGAACGCGTTGATGACAACCTGATCCTCGACGGTGCCGATCACGGAGTTCAGCATCGCAGAGCCCATGATGAACAGGCCGATGATAAACAGCGAAAGGAAGATCGTGATGACGGCGCCGAGCGAGGTAGTCCAGTTACGGAAGAAGTGACTGATTGCCTCTTTGAAGGAGTAGCCCACGTTAGTTGGTGCCATAGTTGCCGTAACCTCCCCTCTCCTGGTCGCGGATAACGTGGCCGCCCTCGAGGGCGATCACGCGACGGTGCATGCTATCGACCATCTCGCGGTCGTGCGTGGCGACGATCACGGTGGTGCCGGTGCGGTTAATACGCTCGAGCAGCTTCATGATGCCCAGCGAGATCGCCGGGTCGAGGTTACCCGTGGGCTCGTCGCAGATCAGCAGCGGCGGACGGTTGACCATAGCGCGGGCGACGGCGACGCGCTGCTGCTCGCCACCGGAAAGCTGGTCGGGCAGCGAGTCCATCTGATCGGCCAGACCGACCAGACGCAGCACCTCGGGCACCTGGCTGCGAATGACGCCCTTGGGCTTGCCGATGCACTGCAGGGCAAACGCCACGTTTTCGTAGGCGGTCTTTTGCGGCAGAAGCTTAAAGTCCTGGAACACGGCGCCAATCTGGCGGCGCAGGAACGGAACCTTGCGGTTCTTGATCTTCATGAGGTCCTGACCGGCAACCAGGATGCGACCGCTCGTCGGCTTGACGTCGCGGTTGAGCGTCGACAGCAGCGTGGTCTTACCCGAGCCGGAGTGACCGACCAGGAAGACGAACTCGCCCGGATAGATCTCAATGTTGATGTCGTCAAGTGCAGGCTTGTTGGGCTGTGCCGGATAGATCTTGGTGACATGCTCCATAAGGATGACGGGCTCGACACCGGCCTGCTTGGCCATCTTCTTGCGGCTGGCCTGCGGATCGATGGGCGCAAACACCGACGTAAAATCGGGGTTGTTGAGCGCGTTATCGAGGCTTGCGACCTCGGCTGCCTGATCGCTCTCGACCACCGGGGCAGCAGGCTGCGTGGGATCGGGAATAGCGGCAAAGAGACCGGACTGCGCAGGCTGAGGAACCGGCGTCGCAGGGGCCATGGGGTCGGGAATGCCGGCCATGGTAGGCTGCGGCGCGGCGGCGCCAGCCTGAGGCTGCTCCACGCGAGCGGTCACGGCCTGAACGGGCTCAAAACCCGCCGTGCCGGAAAGCGCGACATCGCTGGTGGGATTGTAGGCAAAGGGATCGGATGCCGGCTGTGCCTGATCTGCCGGCTGAGCGGGGGCCTGAGCAACAGGCTGGCCCTCTGAATCCGGAGTGGCGAAACGACTGCCCTGGACGCCTGTCTGCGTCTTGGGGGCATCATCGCCCGCACCGGAGGTACGGAAGTGGTTACCCACTGGTGCTCCTTATCGTCGTGCGTTTAAACTACATGAGCGCTTTGTATTTTAGCAGCATTAGCTTTGCTGCACATAAGAAGCATGGCGTGCTTAGGGATCCCGTCGGCCGGGCACAGGGTTACTCTCCAAATCGTCCTCGGACATGTCGGAGCCCCCGCTGCGCGCTTCGCGCGGCAGGGGCTCCTCCGTCCTGCGGAAAGATTTGGAGAGTAACCCTGTGCCCGGCCTGCGGTAACTAAGGGGTCGCTGCGTTTTGCTTAAGTGCAGCAGCGCCATGCTTGGGGGCTGAATTGAACGTGGCTGGAATGGGCCCTTATCCCAATAGAAATCCTGCTTGATACGGCCTCTTTAGAAGTTGCGGTGAAATAGGGACTGTTTTAGCAGTTAAAAGCCCTAATCAGTCCTTATCTCACCGCAACTGAAACAGGGGCGCTCTCCTAGAGAGCGCCCCTGCCGGGTTTCCATAGTACTGGCGAAGCAGTCCTTGAGATCCGTCTTGCCTTATGCCAAGAACTCCTTGGTGGTCGCCACGATGTTGGCGGCGTCCAGGCCGTACTTGTGCAGGAGCTCGGCACCCGGGCCGGACTCGCCGAAGGTGTCGTTGACGCCAATCTTCTTGAGCGGCGTCGGGCACTGCTCGCACAGAACATCGGCAACGGCGCTGCCCAGGCCACCGATCACGGAGTGCTCCTCGACGGTCACGACGTGGCCGGTCTTGGTGGCGCTCTTGACGATCAGGTCGGCATCGATGGGCTTGATGGTGTGCATGTTGATGACCTCGGCATCGATGCCCTCGGCAGCAAGCTGCTCAGCGGCCTCGAGAGCCTCGCCGACCATCAGGCCGCAAGCGATGATGGTGACGTCGGCGCCCTCGCGCATGACGATGCCCTTGCCCACCTCGAACTTGTAGGTCTCGGGGTCGTTGATGACCGGCGAGGCCAGACGGGCAAAGCGCATGTACACGGGGCCATCGCACTCGTAGGCGGCGCGCGTCACGGCGCGGGCCTCGACGTCATCGGCGGGAACAATCACGGTCATGCCGGGGATAACGCGCATGAGGGCGATATCCTCGCAGCACTGGTGCGTGGCGCCATCCTCGCCTACCGAGATACCGGCGTGCGTGGCACCGATCTTGACGTTAAGGTGCGGATAGCCGATGGAGTTACGGACCTGCTCAAAGGCGCGGCCGGCGGCGAACATGGCAAAGGTGCTCGCAAAGGCAACGCGACCGGTGGTTGCGATACCGGCGGCAACACCCATCAGGTTGCTCTCGGCAATGCCCACATCGAAGAAGCGGTCGGGGCAGGCGGCCTTAAACTTGCCGGTCTGCGTGGCGGCGGCCAGGTCGGCGTCGAGGACCACAAAGTCATCGTGCTCGTTGGCGAGCTCGACGAGGGCCTCGCCGTAGCTTACGCGCGTGGCGATTTTCTTGACGTCTGCCATCCTAGAGCTCCTCTCCGGCGGCCGTGAGCTCTGCCATGGCCTGCTCAAACTGTTCATCGTTGGGGGCCTTGCCGTGCCAACCTACCTGGTTCTCCATAAAGGAAACGCCCTTGCCCTTGGTGGTCTCGGCGATAATGGCGGTCGGCTGACCCTTGGTGGCGCGGGCCTCGGCAAAGGCGGCGCGGATCTGATCGAAATCGTTGCCGTCGGCAAGCTCCACCACGTGGAACTTGAAGGCGCGGAACTTGTCGGCGAGCGGCATGGGGTCGTTGACTTCCTCGACGGGGCCGTCGATCTGCAGGCCGTTGTGGTCGACGATCACGCAGAGGTTGTCAAGCTGCTGGTTGCCGGCAAACATGGCGGCCTCCCAAACCTGGCCCTCCTCGCTCTCGCCGTCGCCCAGCAGGGCGTAGGTGCGATAGTCGTCGCCCCAGTGCTTGGCGGCAACGGCCATGCCCACGGCGGCGGAGATGCCCTGGCCGAGCGAACCGGTGGACATATCGACGCCCGGGGTGTCGTTCATGTTGGGGTGACCCTGCAGGTGGCTGCCGATGTGGCGCAGCGTCTCGAGATCCTCCTTGGGGAAGAATCCGCGCTCGGCGAGCACAGCGTACAGACCAGGCGCGCAATGACCCTTGGAAAGCACGAAGCGATCGCGGTCGGCCTTGCGGGGGTCGGCCGGGTCGACGTTCATTTCCTCAAAGTACAGATAGGTCATGATGTCGGCAGCGCCGAGCGAACCGCCCGGATGGCCGGACTTGGCAGCGTGCACGCCGGTGACGATGCCCTTCCTTACCTCGTTGGCAACCTTTTTGAGCTCTTCGTCGCTCATTGTGCCTTCCTTTCATCCTCTTAAGACAAGATGCGCACGGCACGGAAAGGTAGTCCCAACACAGCCGCGATGCACGTACGTCATTCATTATGCTGGAAACTGGAAGCTTTACCAGAGTATTTATCATTATTTGAACAATTGAGCAGGCAGAACCGCTGATGAAACGGTTTATCAATGTGAACGTCTTTTGGATGGAACGCAGTCGGCCCTACGCGTTAATGTCCTTGAATCCCTCACCGAAGGTTTCCGTAACGTCGGCGACCGTCACAATGGCGTGAGGATCGCGCTCGCGCACGATCGTTTTGAGGGTGTTGAGCTCGCGGCGGCTCACAATGACCATGATCACCGGCTTCTCGGCACCCGAATACATGCCAGTCGCCTTAAACTTGGTACAACCACGACCCAGACCATACATGATATCGGCAGCGATATCAGGGAACTTGTCCGAGATGATGAGTACCATACGGCGCTTGTTGCCACCATCGACCACGGCATCGATCACGTAGCCGCTAATGACCAT
>CABRZN010000005.1 GCA_902475445.1 uncultured Collinsella sp. | reverse complement strand
CGGTCCGACCGGGCCGCGCGGCAAGGAGATATATTGCCAGACCGGAGGGGCGCCGGGGGCGGGAATCGCGCACTCCATATTTTGTTCACAAATGAATAGGTCCCTCAGTCGCATCACTGAGGTTAAAACTGAAGCATTGGCTTCTGATATTGGCGATGACCAGCTGGTTTATAGGTGTTAAGGCATCGGTCATCTCTGGAGCGCCACTTTACTCCAAAAGCATCAGCTATTTGTTTCCCGTCGGTAAAAGGCAGGTTTTGTTCGCCAAGCGTTCTTATATATAGAGAAGTTCGGGTTCGAACCCGTGTCGCGGCAACAAAAAAGCGGCCGGCATCCGCCAGTCGCTTTTCTATTCTATGGTGGGCCGTCAGGGGTTCGAACCCTGGACCTTGGGATTAAAAGCGAAATCCCGTTTGCTTTAGCTCTTGAGCAGTGATACCGTACACCCACTCTGACCTGCGGTTTCGTTCGACTAGACGGACTGCGCGGCCTGAGCGGGCTTATTCAACACGGGTACTCCGCGCGGTACGCAGCGGGTACACACCGCGATTGTGGGGTATCGATGAAGCCAAAGCGCTACTACACCTCGTCCTGTCTGCTGCCATATCGCAACGGTGGCTGGCGCGGACGCCTAAAGTTTAAAAAGCAGGACGGAACGTACGGGCAGGTCAGCAAGGTCATGGCCGCTAAATCGAAACGTGCGGCTCAAGCCGAGCTGAGGGAGTGGCGCGAGGAGATGGAGGACCTTGCGCAAAAGAAGCTCAAACTCGGCAGCATGGCACACAAGACAGTAAAAGACCTGCTAGACGGCTATATCGACATGCTCAGCGCATCTGGCTCGATTGAGTCCTCGACCGTCTACGACTATCGAGGTGCCGCGCGGCTCGTTGAGCGCAGAATCGGCAGCATCGAATTCGATTCGCTGGATGTAACCGCAGCTCAGAACTGGATCAACTGGGCCGTTGAAGAGGGCTACAAGCCATCAACCATCCGCAAGAGCGTAACGCTGCTCAAGGCCGCATACCGCGATGCTGTCGGCAGGCTCCGCGTGATCGACTACTCCCCCGTGGACTGCGTACGCGTGCCCAAGGCCCGTCACCGTGAACCCAACGCACTGGACGAACGCGAGCGCGGACGGCTGCTCACGTTCCTCTCAATCGCCCGCGATTGTCCAGAAAACGTTGGCATCTACCTCGCTCTGCTCACGGGCATGCGGCGCGGCGAGCTACTTGCGCTCAGGTGGCGCAATGTCGATTTCGAGCAAAAAATGCTGCACGTCAAGGCATCTATCGGCTTCGGGGAGAACGGACATTACGAGAAAGAACCAAAGAACGGCGGCAGTCGCAGGAGCATCCCCCTGCCGGATGAAGTCGCGGGGATCCTTACACACCGCTTGACCGCAGCACGCGCCGAGTGCTTTAAGGCAGGTGTCCCATTCGAGCAATCGATGTTCGTCTTGGGCGGTCCTGACGGCGAATTCATGGCCCCCGAGCGCCTGTCGCGTCACTGGGCCGTCACGGTTCGACAGTTGGGGCTGGTGGGGTCTGAAGGAGAACCGCCCAAGTTCCATGACTTGCGCCATACGTTCGCCACTGCCGCCATCCTCGCGGGGACGGACATCAAGTCCGTCTCCTCGCTCCTGGGCCATGCCAACGCCGCCATGACGCTCAACATTTACACGGGCGTAAATGCCCAGGCGAAGCGAACGGCAATGGATGCTGTGGCGGCAACAATGACCGCGGCGCCTCCCGTTGCTGAAATCTTGGAACTACGCGCTGCCGGAGAATAGGGCTACGCGGCGTTCAGATGCCGATTTTTAGCCCGAAAAAACAAAGACCGTCCATCTGCTCCAGACATCCTATTTCAGAGCCGCAAATCGGCTCTGGTTTGAACAAAAGACCAGCTAGACAGCTGTTTTCCAATAAGACTAGTCGGACTATTGGGACAATGATACGGAGGTGAACCATGCTCGAATTCAGGATAAGCGGTGAAACTGCTAAGGCCAGCTGCTTGGCAGACCAACTGGAAAGGGCAGGCTATGTCGTCAGGCGCTCGAAGCCCTATCGCAACAGGGACGAGGAAGGTTGTCGGATCTATCTCGAAATGGACGAGGAGAAGGTCATGGGCTGGGTGCTTGCCAACCTTGAAAAAGCATCCCTAGACGATCCCTCATAAGGCCCGCCTTTCGCCTTCGCCGAAAGGCGGGCCCGAGTATGGAAACCCACCGTTTGGAGCGGGACAGACGAAGTCGGGCGAAATGGCCGTAAGGGTAGTTTTTTGAAATACGCAAGAGTCGTACGCTGCCGTACAAAACTGCGTTTTGCCCGTCCGCGTACACGCCGAAACCTACGGTTCGGCGCTTGTTAGGGCTCTGCCCTAAAACCCGGCGCCCCGCGGGGCGAAACCCACGTCCTCGAAAGCGTGGTTAGGCAGAGCGGAATACCCAGCCGCCCGAAATTATCACCGATTGTCACCCCTTGGCACCAAATCGGTTCGCACGGAGCCAAAAGTCGCCATAGCCTTGTTATAGCGGCATAAGCCGCACAGTCTTTATCGGGCCATAGGCCTAGAAAGGAGTCAACTATGCATAAATCAGAGGAGGCCATCTTGGAACGGTTCCGCCTCGGCGAGTATGACACGTTACCGCTGCTCATCACACCCACAACCGCCGAAGCGGCAATCGGCATTAGTGCCAAGCACCTTTTGAGAATGGTCGAACGCGGTGAGATCCGTGGCGTTCAAATCGGGCGCCGATGGAAGCTCAACCGTGATGACCTGCTCGCGATCTGCGGGCTGCGCGATAAGGGCGCGGCATAATGGGCCGCGGCATAACCAATTTAGAAGCAATCGAAGCCGCATGGTCCGTGCAGCTGCCTTCCATGCAGCTCAATATGCCTATATCCAACAGCGAAGAATTTAGGCGTCTCCGCGCCGCCCGAGGCCCCAAGGCATACGCCGATATGGGTGTCTGGCTGGAGCTATGTTCCCTAGCGTCACGGTACAAAGGACACGCATTGCCGCTCGATTATGACCTGTTGGCGCAATGGCTGTTTGACAACCAAGGCAAGTCGACCGTTGCAGCCGAGCACGTCAACGCGCTGTTAGCGGCAGGGCTCGCTTTTGCCACCGAGGATGAATGGCTTTTGCTGCCAGCAATCAATGCCGCGGTGGTGCGTCACGGAAAAATGATTGTAGGCGGCACCCGCGGAGGCCGCCCGCGTGGCAAAAAGAAACGGAGATGACAGCCGTGAGTGACGACCCGCCCAAAAAAGAAGTGCCGTCGGAAGTAGTGATTCCGGCGGCACCAAGCACCACGAGGGGCGCGATTAGCATTGAAAACACTATAACACGTGAACGGTTCGCACAGCTCAGCGGCGTTGAACCGCCACAAATCTGCGCTGCTGCAACGGAAGCCGAGGAAGCCGCCAAATTGCGGCTATGTGACGACAAAAGTGATCGATGGCTATATCTCGCCGCGAGGGGCAAGCTTGAACTTCAGTTGCTATTAGAAATACGACGATACGAGCGCATCGGCTCACGCAAGGGCTATGAGGTTTGTGGTTTGAAAAAAACCGACATCGAACTGGCCGAATTCTTTAACGCGGCGCGGCCGAGCGTCTGCAAAGCGCGAAAGGCGTTGAAATCAAGGCATCTCATCGACTCGGTTGACGGCATACTGCAACTCCGATATGCAGCCATCCTCGATGCCGCCAAGTCCATGGGATGGAGCGACTAGGCAGCCGTCCCGCAATAGATGCGGGACGGCTTTTCAGTGTTCAAAAGGGTGGGTTTAAGTGTAACGTGAGGTTACACCAGCCTGTAACGTGACGTTACATCTTCTGTAACTTGAAGTTACATTTCCTGTAACGTGAGGTTACACGTGTGTAACTTGAGGTTACATTTAACCCACCCTTCAAAAGGGGGCATTCAAGCGTCTCGAACCGCAGGTAGAGGCGCCGCAGGTGTAACGTCAAGTTACATTCCATTTATATATAAATAAATAAGTAATAGATATAGGGCTTCGGTGCATCAACGACCGCTCATTACGCCACACCGGCATACCCGCGCTCAAGGCTCGCGTTCAACGCCCTTCCGACAGCCTGGAGCTACCCAGGGAGCCCCTACGGCTATCGAAAGCGCGCAGAACGCTCGCCCTCTTCCCGAGCCGTTTCCAGCTCCCTCGGACGGATGGACGGACGCATCGGCAACGATCTATCCGTCCGCCCATCCGGACGTTAACGCCCTCTACGGACAGACCAGAATTATGGAATCCACGTGATTTGAGGGGTACCGTTTTGGGTACTCGTTGGGTACACAAAGAAAAAGGTCAGAGACAACACCGTCTCTGACCTGCGTAAACTATGGTGGGCCGTCAGGGGTTCGAACCCTGGACCTTGGGATTAAAAGTCCCCTGCTCTGCCAGCTGAGCTAACGGCCCGCGGGTGGCATTGTACCACGGTCTGGGACTATTCCCAACTCCATTGGCCGTTCTGGAAAATCACAACTTCACGTCCATCAGGCGTAATGCCCGTAATATCGATATCGTCCGTGCCAATCATAAAGTCGACATGCGTGCTCGAGACGTTAACGCCATGCTCCAGGAGCTCCTCTTTGGACATATCATATCCACCCTCGATGCATTCGGGGAAGCCGACTCCCAGCGCAAGATGACAGCTGGCGTTCTCGTCATAGAGCGTGTCATAGAACAGAACGCCACTTTCGCGGATCGGAGTGTTCTTGGAAATGAGCGCGGCCTCGCCCAGATGAGCGGCACCTTCATCGGTGTCAATAATGCTCGCAAGCGTCGCCTTGCCCACACGGGCATCGTAGTCCACTACGCGGCCGGCCTCGAACTTAATCCAAAAATCGTCAACCTTGTTACCGTGGTGAATGAGCGGCATAGCCGAATACACGATACCGTCGGCACGCATACGATCAGGCGAGGTGAAGACCTCCTCGGTGGGGATGTTGGGGAAGAAGGGATGTCCATCGGGCGTCCTGCCCTTGCCACCGGCCCACTCGTGACCCTTCGTCATGCCAATCGTCAGATCGGTTCCATTTGCCGAGGTGTAATGCAGCCGGTCAAAACGATTGTCGTTCAGGAAGCGTAAGTTCTTTTCGAACGCCGCGTCATGAAGCTCCCAGTCGCTCTCCGGGTCCTGGCCATCGGCGCGAGCGGTGTGCAGAATCGCATTCCACAGCTTATAGATTGCAACCTCATCAGCGTCTCCCGGGAACACCTCGTGCGCCCAAGCCACGACCGGAGCGCCGGCGATACACCACGGGTTGATGTTGTAGTCCAGTCCACGGCGGAAGACCTTGCACTGCGTGTTCCTTGCCTTAGAAGCTGCAGCGGGCTTGGCGGGATCGATACCCTTGAGAGCCGCGGGATCCGCACCCTCGATAAAGATAAAGCAGGCACCATCCTGGGCCAAGGAATCCAGCTGCATGCGCTTCCACTCGGGCGTCTGCTCAAAATAGCTTTTATCGACATGCTCGTACGTGAGCCTCGTCACGGCATCATCGGCCCAAATGACCGTCACATGGCCAGCGCCGGCGGCATAGGCCTCCGCAACCACCACGCGGGCAAAGGGCGCGCACTCGACCGGAGACTGAACGACGACCTCCTGGCCGGGTTTGACGTTCACGCCCTTGCGGACGACCAGGCGCGCGTAGTTTTTAATCTTGGGCTCCAGGGCCTTCATGCCCTCCAGAGCCTCTTCGACCGTCAGGGCAGCTCGAATCATGTGCCACTCCATCTATCTATAGAACAGTAAAAAGGCGCGCCGCAAAAACGACGCGCCTTATATCTTAGCGATATGTATGGATACAAACGCTACTTCTTCTTGGAGTCCTTCTTGTCCTCCTCGGCAGCTGCGCGCTCGATAAGAGCGTTGAGCTTGTTCTCGGACATGCCCTCGGCCTGTGCGCGGTACATGTTGCGCAAGGGACGAATACGAACGAAGTCGTAGATAAAGTCACCCAGGATGATGACATAGGACAAAACGATGCCGACCATCTGAACAGGACTGGACACCGTGCCGCCGGGAGCGAAGTAGAGCGAAGCCCAAATTGCCACGACGAGCACCATGCCGATAGCGAGCACGGCCCACCAAATACGGCGACGCTTGGTGTAGTCCTCATCCTGCTTGAGGAGAATATTCGACACCGTGTAGATACGATCCTCGCGAGCACGCTGCTTGGCCTTGCGGGCGCGCTTCTCCTCCTTGGAAAGGCCGTCCAGGTTTTCACCCTTCTCGAGCTCTTTGCGGCGTGCCTTGGATGATGCTGGCACGACGCGAACGGAGCTCGCTGCCTGGCGAGCGGGTTTAGCAGATGCGGCGGACTTGCGCGCAACCCCGGTAACTTCGTGGGATTGCGTGCGCTTGTTCGTGGCGCTACGGGTACTCACTTATGCGTTCTCCTTCATGCTTGTGAACTGGGAGCCCGTGATGATCTGGAAGGCCTCGCGATAGCGCTCGGACGTGCCATCGATGACCTCGGCGGGCAGGTGCGGGGTCTCCCCCGTCATATCCCAGTTGGCTTTGAGCCAATTGCGGACGAATTGCTTGTCGTAGCTGGGCTGAATCTTGCCCTCCTCGTAGCTGGCGGCAGGCCAGAAACGGCTGGAGTCGGGCGTGAGGCACTCGTCGATCAGCGTAACCTTGCCATCGATAACACCAAACTCGAACTTGGTGTCGGCGATGATGATGCCTCGAGTCGCGGCATACTCGGCAGCGGCCTTGTAAATCTTGAGGGACAGGTCGCGAATCTGCGTGGCGATGTCCTCGCCCACGATCTCACAGCAACGCTCGAACGAAATGTTCTCGTCGTGGTCGCCGATCTCGGCCTTCGTGGACGGCGTGAACAGCGGCTCGGGAAGCTTGGAGGCCTCGGTCAGACCCTCGGGCAGCTGGATGCCGCAAACGGTGCCGTTCTCGTCATAGGTCTTCTTGCCCGAACCGGTCAGATAACCGCGGACGATGCACTCGATAGGAATCGTCTGGGCCTTCTTGACCAGCATGGCGCGGCCTGCGAGGTAGTCACGATACTCGGCAAACTCCTCAGGGAAATCCGCCGGATCGATGGAGACGAGATGGTTGGGAACGATGTCGGCAAACTTATCGAACCAGAATGCCGAGATGCGGTTGAGCACCTCTCCCTTAAACGGAATCTCGTCGGGAAGAATGAAGTCGAACGCAGAAATGCGGTCGGTGGCGACCATCAGCAGGTTTTCACCGGCATCATAGATATCACGAACCTTGCCACGGGAATCCGGACGACGCTCCATCGTTGTCACGTGAGTCACTCCTTACCTAAATACGACAGTAATGCGGGTTCTTCCCCGCACGTTTTCGCAAACTCGGAGCGGCAGGGACGAAACCCCTCCTTCACCGAATAGCGAAAAGCTAGTGCTCCATTGTAGTAGATGCCGCGTCCGCCGTGTGCTCGCGAGACAGATGAATCGTAAAAGTCGTACCCTTTCCAAGCTCCGACTCCACGGATATGTAGCCGTGATGACGTTCGACAATCTGCTTGGTCACGGCGAGGCCCACGCCCAGGCCGCCAGCTTCGCGGGCGCGGCTGGCATCGGCGCGCCAAAACCGCCCGAAAATGCGCGACAGATCGTCCTTGGCAATACCGATGCCGGTATCAGAAACGGCAATGCTGACGTGCCTGCGGTCACTGAGCACCGACACCACGACCCAACCGCCCTCGGGGGTGTAGCGCATGGCGTTGCTCATGAGGTTGATAACACATTGCGTGATCATGTCGGGATCGGCTTCGACGACATCGTCGTGACCCTGGGTCTCGTCCGCAAAACGCAGGCGCAGATCGCGGTCGGCAAACAGGCGCTCCTGGCCATTCACAATCGAACGCACAAACGGCACCATATCCACCGGCTCCAGGTTGAGCGGCGCGGTACTGTTTTCCATGCGCGACAGGTCGAGCATCTGCTGCACCAGACGGGCCAGACGACGCGTCTCGGATGCGACTGTCTCCAGGTGTTCGTCGTCGGTGGGATACACGCCATCTTGCATGGCCTCGACCGTTGCAAGCATGGCCATGAGCGGCGTGCGCAGCTCGTGGGCAACATCAGAGGTTAGGCGCTTCTCGTGCTTCATATCCTTTTCGAGCGAGGTGGCCATCTCGTCGAAGGTCTCTCCCAGCTGATCGATCTCATCATCGCCGCGCAAGCCCGTACGAGCGGACAGGTCTCCATCGCGAATCTGCTTGGCGGTGCTGGTAATACGATGAATCGGCTTGGTGAGCATGCGCGACATGAGCGCTCCGATAACGACCGAGATGCAGACGGCCACAACCGCGGCAAGGGCCATGGCGTTAAAGGTCTTCTCTCTGAATGCTGAGTCTGCCTTGGTGAGCAGGGCATCGGAGCCAATCGCCCACAATTTGACCTGACCCACGTGCTCGCCGGAGGACGTCACGATCTCAACGTTGGCAACACTATTGGAATCGGTGGGAGCAGACGAGACTGGACTGTGCGACGCCTTCTTTCCGCCCGTACCGTCGGTTGTCGCCTGATTTTCGCGTACATCGGCAGTAGCGCTTGCCGAGGGCCACGAGTCGTCGTAGACGATGACGCCCTTTTTATTGACAACCTGCATACCAAGATCGTCGGACACCAAACTCGATGTCGCGATCGCACGCAGCTCCCCCGCGGTCCAAGAACCATTTTCCTCATATGACGTTGCCAACTTTTCGGCAGCGGAATTGGCGATTTCGACAATATTGGAGCGCGTGTAATCCGTAAAAACCGTGCCCCATACAACGGAGACTACGCCCACCAGCACCAATACCGTCATGAGCGATGTCAGGGCAAAAGCCAGGGCCATACGCGAGGGATAGCTCATCGTCGGCCGTGAATCGGAACGAGGCGTGTTCCAACTAGCCTTGGAACCCGCCTCGTTCTCCTGCTTATGCTTTTGCCCGATTTCAAAGCGCGCAGGTGTCATATGTGATTTCCTTTATTTCTCGTCCGACTTATCGGTCTTGGTCGGAGCCTCGAAGCGGTAGCCGACACCGTGGACGGTGTAGAGCCACTTGGGCTTCTTGGGGTCGTCGCCCAGCTTGGCGCGAAGGTTCTTCACGTGGCTGTCGATGGTGCGCTCGTAACCCTCAAAGTCGTAGCCGAGCACCTTCTCGACCAGCTCCATGCGGTTGTAGACGCGGCCGGGATGACGGGCAAGCGTGGTGAGCAGCTTGAACTCGGAAGCCGTCAGGTCGACTTCCTTGCCCTCGACCAAAATCTTGTGGCCCGAGATGTCAATGACCAAATCGCCAAAGTCGAGCACCTCGACGGCCGGCTCATCGGCCTGGTGGGCACGGCGGAACAAGGCGCGCACGCGCGCGACAAGCTCGCGCGGCGAGAACGGCTTGATCAGGTAGTCGTCGGCACCGAGCTCGAGGCCGATAATACGGTCCTCGATCTCGCCCTTGGCCGTCAGCATAATGATGGGAACATCCGAGGTGTCGCGAATGGTGCGGCAAACGCGCTCGCCGGGAATCTTAGGGAGCATGAGGTCGAGCACGACCAGGTCGAACTGATGCTTCTCGAACTCCTCGATAGCGGACTGGCCGTCGCCCACGCCCACAACCCAATAGCCCTCGCGCTCGAGATAGGCAGCGACAGCGTCACGGATTGCCTTCTCATCCTCGACCAGCAGAATCTTTTTTGCATCTGAAGCCATAACACGGCCCCCCTGTCTCAATCAGCTAAGAACAAGCCCATTTTAACGCACCTGAGCCCGCCGGATGCCACTATGACGCGGCAGCTCGGCGGGCGGTACTCACAATTACAACGCGTTTATTCCCCTGTTGGCGCCTTTTTAACCCCTCTAAGCTTAAAGAGAGAATAGGCGTGCGGTGACCGTCTCGGGTATACCCTGGCTGTTGCGCACCGTGGCGTACGTAAGAAATGAGTCCGATTTTCCCGCCGTAGCCGGATAATCGCCATATTCCAAAGCGCGGTCGGGCGACAGTAGCGAGCCATAGGTCTTGGCAGAGGTGTCGATGAGAAAATGCGACGCCTGGACTTTAACCAGGTATTTATTTTTCCTTCCCGCAGCGCACGCGAGCGGCTCACGCGAAAGGAAGAGGTACGGCCCGCCCTCGTTACCGATATAGGTGCCCATATTGCCCAGGCTACCCACACCGTTATACGTCGCCTCAATGGAGAACACGAAGGTGTCGCCCATATACACGGCCTCGAAAGGCGAAACCGACGAAGGAAGCACCAGCTGAGCTCGCTTCGTATTGTTGCCGTCGGTCAGGTCGATCGCCGTCATACCGTAATAGACGCCCTCATCATTGTGCACGCGGGGCGAGATAGTCAGGATGCCGTCGCTCACACGCGGGGCGGATGCGAAGCGGCCCGTCGACTTCCAGATAGTCTCAGGCTTGGACTCGCTGGGTGACTGACGGTAGCAGTACGAATCGTTACTCGTCTTGCTGCCGCCGGACGAAGGCATCTTATACCAGATGACCGACGACCCATACGCTGTGAAGAGCGGCGGATCGTAGTTTTCGCCACCGCGGTCGAGCTCGACAGCGTTACCGGTAAGGGAGGAGCCTGCAAGGTTTTGCGCATAGAGTTTCCAAGACGCATTGGCAAAGTTCATCTCGACCCACGCGAACACGCCATCACCCGCGCGAACGTCGTAAAACGCATAACCGGTTCCCTCAACGGGATCCTCGATAAGTGTGGTAAGCGAGCCATCGCCCAGGTTGAGCACACCGAGTGTGTTGGCGTGCAGTGCCGATGCGGGCGCCATCATTGCCGCAGCATAGTCACCATCGCAGTAGTACAGCAACGTGCCCAGCGGCAGCGTCCACGATGCCGCCGGCTCAAGATCGATGTCAACTGCCTCGTACTCATCAGTGATCGAGACAATCTTCGAATCGTCCTTGATAACCTGCGGCTCGCCAGCGGCATCATCACTGGTGCCTGTTTTTTTCGAACATCCGGCAAGCGCCGTGGCAGCGCTCGCGGCAACTCCACCGAGCACAAAGCCGCGGCGCGATATTCCGTTCTTGATGTGGTCGGCGATACCCATTAGGCGATCTCGGCGCGAGCGGCCTCGATAGCGCGCGTAAGCTGATCAGCGCAAGAGGTCTTCTTCATGCCGCAGGTATTGCCGGCAAGAACCTCGATCACACGGTCGGCAGGAGCGCCCTCGACCAGTTTGGAGATGGCCTTGAGGTTGCCATCGCAGCCGCCGGTAAACTCAACGCCCAGCACCTTGCTGCCGTCATCGGAAAGGTCAAGGTGAATATTGCGAGCACACACGCCCTGAGGCTTGTAATCAAACGAAATCATGCGATCCCCTCTCAGAATGTTATTCGAGACGACTATTATCCCCGTCTTTCCCTAAATGCAACGAGGCGCTTTGCCGGCAACACACATTACCAGCAAAGCGCCCTAAAAAGCTAACGTTATGCCCGAACCTACTCGAAGCTCAGCTGCTCCAGACGATCAAAGACCGTGTCGATACGGGTGAGGAAGTCCCACGGATCAAAGATCTCGTCGAGCTTCTCCTGACTGACGGTGCAGCGCGGGTCGGCCTCGAGACGCTCCTTAAAGGTGGGGCCGGAGACACAATCCTGTACCTCATGCCAGGTTGCCATGGCGTTCTCCTGCACAATGGCGTACGCGTCCTCGCGGGTGATGCCCGTATCGACGAGGGCCAGCAGAACCTTGGAGGAGAAGATGAGACCACGGGTCTTGTTGAGGTTGGCCATCATGCGGGCAGGGTACAGCTGCAGGCCGTCGATAACGCGGATGAGGCACTGGAACATGTGGTCGAGCGCGATGAAGCTGTCGGCCTGGGCGACGCGCTCGGCAGAGGAGTGCGAAATGTCACGCTCGTGCCACAGGGCGACGTTATCGAAGGCAACCTGAGCGTTGGACTTCACGATGCGCGACAGACCGCAGACCTTCTCCATGGTGATCGGGTTGCGCTTGTGCGGCATGGCGGAGCTGCCCTTTTGACCCTTGCGGAACGGCTCCTCGGCCTCGAGGGTATCAGTCTTCTGCAGATTGCGAACCTCGGTAGCGATGCGCTCACAGGTGGCCGCGGTGGTGGCAAGAACGCCGGCGAGATAGGCGTGATGGTCGCGGCTGATAACTTGCGTGGACAGCGGGTCGTGAACCAGGCCCAGGTGCTCGCAGACATACTCCTCGACAAACGGCTCGATGGAGCTGTACGTGCCGACAGCACCCGAGATGGCACCGAAGGCAACATTCTTGCGGGCGTCCTCAAGGCGATCCAGATCGCGCTTGAGTTCCCAGGCCCAAGAGCCGAACTTCATGCCGAAGGTCATCGGCTCGGCGTGGATGCCATGAGTGCGGCCGGCACAGAGCGTGTTGCGCTCCTCAAAGGCGCGACGCTTGCAAATCTCGCCGAGCTTCTTGACGTCCTCGATGATCAGGTCGCAGGCCTGGGTGAGCTGGTAGCACAGAGCCGTGTCGCCCAGATCGGAGCTGGTCATGCCATAGTGAACCCAGCGGCTGGGCTTGGGGTCGCCCTCGGGAACATCGGCGTCGATATACTCCTTCATGTTGGTCAGGAAGGCGATGACGTCGTGGCGCGTGACCTCCTCGATCTCGTCGACCTTTGCCTTCTCAAAGTTGGCATGGTCGCGGATCCACTGGGCTTCGTCTTTAGAAATGCCGATCTTGCCGAGCTCCGCCTGGGCCTCACAGGCCAGGACCTCGATCTCCTGCCAAATGGCGTACTTGTTCTCGAGGGAGAAGATGTGTCCCATCTCCGGGCGGGTATAGCGATCGATCATAGCGGCTCCTTTTTGGTTATTGGCACGTTGGTCGTAACCCAACCATTGTACCGTGCGCAGGTGCAAGTATGGGCAGCAGGCATTAACCTAACATTTTGGAATTGGAGCGGGCAACGGGACGTCTGCGCATTTGCTTCGCAAATCCTCACCGGCTGCGGTCGATCTCCTCGGATTCACGGAGACGATGGGGAAGACTTTGTTGAATTGGCCGCCCCAAAGTCTCCCGCGCTCGATGGAGCGGGCAACGGGACGTCCGCGTATTTGCTTCGCAAATCCGCACCGGCTTCAGGCGCCTGCCGGCGCCTTCGCCTGCTCGCTACAAACGCTTCGCGTTTGTTTTACGCTCGCACCCTGGCGGGTTCGAGTCCCGGCGCTTTATTGAAAAAAGCACGGCACCGGAACGGTGTCGTGCTTTTACTTTTTCTGGAGCGGGCAACGGGACTCGAACCCGCGAGTGTCAGCTTGGGAAGCTGATGCCTTACCACTTGGCGATGCCCGCTTGTGTGTTGGCTAGTATAACGCGGTTGTCTTGTTCGATACAAGGGTGGCGATGCTTGTTTTAGCTGTGGAGATTCGTTTGAAAATCGCATCAATTGTGGAGACGAGGACCTTTGGCCTCCTGTTCTCCTTATCTTCTACCTGCGCTTTTGCCTGATTGTTGTATTTGAGCTCAATTTGTCAGGAATTGGGCAAGCTTTTGGTCAGGCTCCGGTACTTACCCGCATGAACCTCGGGGGTAGCCTCATCCTACGCGTCGCAACCTCCCCATGCGGCGCACGAGGGATAAGGAGCAGCCATGTCCAACGCACCCACGCACTCTGTCCACAGCGCAATCGCAACAGGTCCGCTGCTCCTGCTCCTCTTCCTGCTTTTCGGCTGTCTGGCACCGGGAGCCGCATTTGCCGTCGATGGCTACGACCAGCTCGGCTTCCGCACTATTAGCGATGATTGTGGGCCCTTCTTCATCGGCAAGTATGAAGCTCAAGACGCCTCGATTGCCTACTGCATGAACCAGGAGCGCCCCGGCCCCACCAAGCCGGGCGGCCCATGGCTCAACTTTGATCAAGGCTGGGTGTGGCTCGACGACGAGTTCGCGGCAATCGTTTGTCACGGATATCCTACCGCCACGTCGTTTGGCGGTTACCATCTTTCACCCGATCGCGCCCGCGCCGCCACCCAGCTTGCCGTATGGATGCTCAACGGCACTACCCATGTCGACGGCACCTACTCCTACACGACCGCTCAGGGCAAAACCAAGAGCGGGCACTTTACCGCCGACAATGAAGTCGTGGCGGCTGCGCGGTGGCTCCACGACAGCGCAAAATCAGGAAGCATCAAAGCCGCTCCGCACCGCGCGCGGCGCTATATAGGAACCGTATCGGGCGGCAGCAAACGTCAAGACATGCTCTATGTACTGCCGGCGGTCTCTGTTTCCTTCCAAAAGCAGTCTGCAAACGCTGCCATTACCAGCGGAAACAATACTTATCAGTTTGACGGGGCAACATTCGATGTTTTTGAGAGCGCCAGCGGCGCGCGTGTCGGCACCGTCCAGATGGACAGCAACGGTCGAGCGCAGGCAACACTCCTACCCAACACGGCATACTACCTAGTTGAGACAACAGCGCCAGCTGGTTATATCCCCCTGCACGATCGCATTGCCTTTACCACGACGAATAACGGCGGATACGTCACCATTGATGAACAACCCGGCACCATTACCTTGCGCATTGTAAAGCTCGACGCCGCAACGAATGCAGGCCCCCAAGTTGGAGCTTCGCTCGCAGGAGCAGAATTCGTGTGCGTATCGCAATCAACCCCTGGATGGACACAAACTCTCAGGACCGATGAAAGCGGTCGAGCTACCCTCACCGATGTCCCCCTGGGAACCTTTACCATCTATGAATCGAAGGCGCCCGAGGGCTATTTGCCCTCCGGTGACAGTTGGTCTTACACCGTTGGAGCCGACCAACTCGGCGATTCAGGCGTGGTCGAGATCGAATCTCGCGTTTCCAATATCCCCATTGCGTTTGACCTTGAGATTTCCAAATTCAAGGACTACGGCAATAGCGATCAATCCGGCCTGGAGCAGCCGGCAGGAGATGTTGTCTTTGAGGTTGTCAGTAACAGCTCTCAGCAGGTTGTTGGCACACTGACTACAAACATCTATGGCTTTGCCTCCACCAAAGACCAGCCCGAAGCATGGTTCGGCACAGGCAAGCGACCAGCCGGTGTCCACGGAGCCGTCCCATACGACCGCGCCGGCTACACGGTTCGTGAGGTTCCGGAAACCGTCCCCGAGGGTTTTAAACGTGCGGGGGAATGGACCGTCGAGGCCAATCAGATTTCCGACGGCGCCGAGCTTCAATATATCGTGGACAACCACGCTCTGTCGACGCATCTCCAGATTGTAAAACGCGATGCCCAAACAGGCGCCTCTGTTCCCCTAGCCGGATTCACCTTCCAACTCCTCGACAGCAATCACAAACCTGTCTCACAAACATGCTGGTATCCAGCACATAACGTAATGGACACCTTTACGACTGACGCGACCGGCACCGTCACACTGCCCGAATCGCTCGTGCCGGGCACCTATTATGTACGCGAAACCTCGGCCAAAGAGCCCTATCTTGTCGGCGGAGAGATCGAGGTAAACATACCCGCCGATATAAACCTAACGCCCGTTGCAATCGTCTCGTATTATGACCACGCCGCGACCGGAAACATCAGGATCGTTAAAACCGATGCCGTAGACGGCAGCAGCCTCGCGGGCGCCATCTTTGAGATCCGTGCCTCAGGTGATATCGTGCGCCCCGACGGTAGCATTGCCGCGCTCGACGGCGAGGCTGTCGCTACCGTCACGACGGATGAAACTGGAGAAGCACGCGCGGACGACCTCCCGCTGGGATCTGGCACCGCACGCTACGAGGTTGTCGAGACTCAAGCGCCGACCGGCTTCTTGCTCGACCGGACGCATCATATCGTCGACCTTACCTATGCCGACCAGAAAACACCCGTTGTGGAAGCACGGCTTAACGTATCCGACGATTACACCAAGGTTGATATCTCCAAGGTCGATGCAAGCGGAGAGCAGGAAGTGAAAGGCGCACAGCTCACCTTATATGGTCCCGATAAAACCGAAATAGACTCCTGGACCTCATCCGACAATCCGCACCGCATCGAACATCTTGCACCCGGCACCTACTCGTTGCGCGAAACGATGTCTCCGCGGACCTATGACCTTGCCGAGGAGATAACGTTTGAAATAAAGGATACGGGAGAAGTCCAATCCGTCGCGATGAAGGATGCGCCCATCGAGATCAAAGGACAGGTCGACAAGCGTCAGGAACTTGTCCAACCTATCGGGAAGGGTCTGTTGGCTAACGGCGATGGAAAAAACCGCGCCGCGATGCAAACCAATACGGATGGGCTTTTCTCCTATACCATCGATGCTCGAAACGATTCCGCTACTTGGGTTGATGAGTTTACGATTACCGATGATCTTGAGTGCGCCAAAGACGGCACGGCGAGATTCGTCTCAATCGAAACCCCCGTCGCCATCGGCGACCTCAACGGTCTGTGCAACGTGTGGTATCGCACGACGCCGTTGGACTCGACAGACGTCGATGAGCCGGCAAACGCGACGCTTGACGATGGGCACGAAAATCCTTGGCTTGAGTCCGACGAAGTAAAAGAGAGTCTGGGTGAAGATTGCCGCCTCGTCGATTACGACGGCTGGCACCTCTGGAAGGCGGATGTCTCGACCACGGAATCCGCCACACTCGAGGCGAAAGAACTCGACCTTGCATCCAATACCGTCGTGACGGGCATTCGCATTGAATACGGTGCGGTAGCCGCCGACTTTACGACTCGAAGCGATACGGATTCTTGGACCCGCGATGATCTCAAAGATGAGCACGACGACCTTGACGATGCCAAAGCAATCCTTGGCACAGATGCTCGGGGCGCAGTCGTGCACATGCAGGCAACGTCGGCTTACACACCCCAAACTGCACTCACCAACAGCGCACGCGTCGATCTTTGCCGCAACGGCGGCGGCGATAAACTTGAGTCACATGACGAGGACAGTGTTATTCAACGCTGTACCCTACCGCAGGACCTACCGGCAACAGGATCAGCTCCCATCGCCGCTTGCATCACCGCGCTCCTGACCTCGGGTGCCGCAGCCCTATGGTTCGCTCGCCTTAGGTCAATCCCAAAGAAGCGCTAGCGCGATGAAAAAGCGGGCAAGCCAGTCCCCCGGCTCGCCCGCTTTCAATCATTTAAATCGCCGCATCTACTCTGCAGACGAAGATCCACCATCAACGATTGCTTGCTCGGACTCAGGAATCCCATCGGCACCCGTGCTCTGTTCTTGCTCCACCTCTTCGCTGATTGCGGAGGCGGGGGTCGAGCCCTTCGCGCCCACGATGTAGGCAGCTCCAAACCCTAACGCAATGGCAATCAAGGTCAAAATCACGTAGACAGGCCAATGGCGCTTAATATACGAAAACACGTTGACTCCTTAGAGCTCCGTCTACGAACGGCGGATAACCTCGGTCACGACCTCGGATACCGTGGCAATGTTCGTCGGGTTGACATTGTGGGGCAGGTCGTCCTCGGTACGAGCGCAAGCCAGACGTGTGCCGTCCACACCGGCGATGGTGAGGGCTCGGCGGCTCGCCTCGAGCGCGGCGTAGGCATCGGTCTTGGCATAGGGCATCTCGAGCGCGCCACAATCGACATGGAACGACTTGCACACCTTGCTGACCAGGTTCATGATGCGGCGATCGCCCTTGAGCAGCTGCTGTTCGCCCTCAACCGTCACCACCGAAAGCCTACCGGCGCCGACGGATTCAAGATTGATGAAGAAGACGCCGCGGAGCTTATCGCGATGCGAAGCCAAGAAGGCCTTCATACCGGAGCCATCACAATCCGAGGCGCCCGTTGCCACAAACCAGATATCGTGACCGAGCAGCTCATCGTCGCCCATAGAAGCGACAGCCGAGAGCATATCTTCGGAAGAAGCGCCGTCGGAAGACGTAGCGCCGCCCTTCCAGCCATCGTTATCGTCCTCGAAATTATCCCACGAACCGATGCCGCGACCGGACTTCTTGGCATCGTAATCGTCTTCGACGCCCAGCCAGTCACTCATGCTGTCCTGTTCGTTTTTCTTTTTACGACCGAACAGGCCGCCCAGGCCGCGCTTGCGAGACTTAGGTGCCGCAGGGGCGGGAGCCGAAATGGTCTCGATCGGCTGAGCGCCCGACGCAACGGGCATAGGAGGCGCAACGGGTGCCGATGTGGGTTCGGGACCCTGAGCGGTAGCAAAGGGGTCGTTGACCTGTGCGGAGGGGTCGGGAAGGTCGAACAGCGACGTGCGAGACGCAACGTTTGCCTGCTTCATCGACGGCAGCGACGGATCGGGGACCGAAGCCAGCGGAGACGAGGAAGGTGCAGGCGACGGAGCCGACGCCGGATCGGGAACATTCATCTGCGGACGCGGCGATGCCTGGGAGGAAATCTGGGCCATAAGGGAATCGACCGTTTCGTCCTGGGTGGGAGCAACATCGGCAACCGTGGCACCGGAACCACTCGGGGTCGGCATGGTGAAAATCTGCGTGGAGTAAGGCCTCGACTCATCTGTCTCGGGAGCCTCGGAAACCGCAGGCACTTCCTCCTGCTCGACCTCGGTCGAATCACCTTGATCGGCTGCCGCGTATTGCTCTTCATCACAGTTGACCTCGACGGGCTCGTGCCCGGCGGCATCTTGGATTTCGGCAGCATCAATAGGCTCGTCATCGTCTGCCGCGTCGCCCTGCTCATCGGAAACAGGAAGGGGCTCGGCAATCGCGGTGCCTTGCTTTTCAAACGTTATCGTGGAATCGAACTGCGCGGCATCAAACGGCATGGTGCTATCGACGTGCTGCTGAGCCTCAAAGGACGTTGTAGCTTCGGCGGCGTCGACAGGCACGGACTGCATAGCCTCGTTCTGCTCGAACTCTTGCGCCGCGCACTCACGTGCCGCCTCGGCTGCCTGCTGCTGAGCGATAGCCTCCTGCTCGGCAGCCTCGCGTGCGGCAACGCGCTTCCCCTCGAAATCGTCGACAAATTTCCTGCCCTTTGCAAGCGCACCCTTAAAGAAGTTGGAAGCGCTGGCGCCAATCGAAGAGAACGCGGATGCAATATCGGCATGGGGCGTTGCCGCGGGAATCTCGGCCGAGAAATCAGTATCGCTCTCGTAAGACACGCGCCTCGGCTGTTCAGCGTAATCGTCGTCAGGCTCGTCCGTAACGTCTTGCGCCGGCACGGCGGGAGCCAAAATGTCCAGTCCTGCCGCGGGATCGATCGCGGACACCGCCTCGGGCTCGGCAACGGCAGCGGCAACCGCGGCAGACTCATCATCCACGGCGACAACGGGCGCAGATGCAGTCACGACGGGGGCAGGCTCGGGCTCAAACGTCGGCTCCTCGCCTTCCTCGTAATCGAGCGTGCAGGACTCGGGAAGCATTCCGAGCGCACGGATGGCATCCGAACCAAAGCGGATGTTGCCGGCGGCATTGCGATAGAGCCTGGGCTCGGGCTCGGCCGCGACAGGCTCCTCCGCCGGCTCGGCAGTGGGAACCTCGTCATTGAACTCTTCGGCCTGGACAGCCTGATTCTGATCCTCGGGCACGATGGCGCCAATCAGCGTCTCGTCGGCAGACGCACCCTCAAAGCCCTCGATCTGCTCGTCGAAAGCCTCGCCCTGTTCGGGCTCGGTCTGAGCGTCGGGAGCAATCGGCTGACCGAACTCGTCCTCGGCGTAGGTAGGCTCTTCATACTCGATGGTGTTGCCGTAGTCGTTTTGCTGTTGGGCCGCGGCATACTCCGCTGCTGCGCGCGCCATCTCCTCGGCACGACGCTTCTGCTCCCCAAAATAGGTATCGAACGGAACATCGTCGGGAAACTCGTTTTCGCCCTGGAAGGGAGCAACGTTGTCCATAACGCCGAGCATAGCGGCGACAGAAGACTTGTTGCACACTGCGCCGGACGTATAGGGAAGCACAAAACGGTTAGAAATGATGTTTGCCGCGTTGGCGAGCGCAACGAGGGAAGCGAGGATCGCGACAATCCACAGCAGAACCTTGAGCGCGCCGGGGAGCGGCAGGATACGCAAGATGGCAACGGCAGCAGGGGCAACCGTGGCAACGGGCAACAGCTTGGCGATGAGCGCACGATACGAAGCATAGGGCTCGCGGGCGAGCAGCTCAGCACGGGGAGAGTCGTAGTGTGCGACAACGACCACCGGGCGGTTGCGCGGAGACGCGAGCGGGCCCGAGGCCTTGTGGTAGGCGATGACATTTTGGCTCACGCCCGTCTTGCCCAGGCGCGAAACCACGGGGTGGCCCGTGCGCTCGAGCACGTAAAGAACGGCACCGACAATGGCCAGCAAGGTGCCGACCAAGCCGATGCCGCCGCCGATGCCCATCAGCAGGGCGCCGGCAAACGCAAGAATACCGGTAACGGCAAATGCCAACCTGCTGGGCGCCGGGGCATTGAACTCCTGAACCTCGGGATCAAAGCCGTGGTTGCGGAAGATCTGAGCGATATCCTCGGCAGCCAAGCGCTCTTCTTCGCTGCATGCCGGCGTGATGCCGGTGTTCTGCAGCAGGTGGTTAATATAGTTCTGGGTGTTCGCCATGTGCGCTCCACATCCATAATCCGACAAATAGGCCCAATGCATGCACATTAGAACCGTATATAGTCGAAAGTATACCCCGAGCGAGCGCAAACGACCGAATTCGGGCCATCTTAACGCCCCGAGCGGACAAGGATATAGCCTAATCTCCATATCGGACTAAAATCATGGCAGCAAACCACCTTCTCATGCGAGGACTCTATGACGGCAAGCGACGCGACCGCGACAATTAAAAAGGGGAATTCGGAGCCCAGTTTCGATAAAACGGCTCAGCGCATCCTCAATCTTTTCTTTGTGCTCAACAGCTCCCCCGAACCGCTGACGACCGAGCAGATCGTCTTGGATTCTGACCTGGGATATGGCTCGGGCAATATCGACTCGGATAAGCGCAAGTTTCGGCGCGATCGTGACAAACTGCTCGAACGCGGCATCTTAATCAAGGAGGTTCGCCCCGCCGGCGCGCAGGAGACCGAGGAAAGCTCATGGACAATCGACCGCGAGCACACGTTTGCGGCAGGCGGCCTCATCACCGCAGACGACGCCGATATCCTGCTCAACGCTATCGACCAGACAATAGCGGGCGGCTCATCCACTTTTGCCGCGCCGCTTGCCGATATTCGTTCCAAGATTGCCTATCTCACCGGCAGGACGACGGTGGACGAAGCACCGATCCGCCGCTCTCCCACCGTCGATGCGGTATGGAGCGCCTTTGCCGAGCGATGCGCGCTGCGATTTTTATATCAGAACGGACGCGGTGAGCAGAAAGAGCGTACCGTCTGCGTCTACGGCATGTTCGAGCGCGAGGGCGTTGCGTACTTCTGCGGCCTCGACAATGCCACCGACGACATCAGGACATTCCGCTGCGACCGTATCGTTCGCGCTTGGCGTCCTTCGAAGGCCTACGCCATCCCTGCAGACTTCAATCTCAACGACTACCTGTTCTTTGAATTCGATTTTGCCGACCGCCCGCCCGTTGCGGCTACGTTCTCGTTCGCCCCGCAGACGCAGATCGATATGATCAACGGCCTCACGCGCGGGCGAGGTGAGCTCGCACACACCGATTCGGGATGGACTTGGACCGTTGACGTGCGCGATCTTGAAGCCGCCGCCTCATTTTGCATGGCCCACGCCATGGACGGCATGAGGCCCATGGCCCCCAAATCGCTCAAGCAGGCGTGGAACCACCTCATTGAAAGGACGGTGCACGAGCATGCCCGTGCGTAAACTCACCAGCGAGCAGAGGCTCTCGCGCGCCATCGACATCATGGAGGCCCTCTACGCCGCCGGCGAGAGCGGCATGACACGAACCGAGATTTGCAGTCGCTTTGACATCACGGGGGCGTCGCTCGACGAGATTCTCGAGATCGTCTCGACGCTCGCGGACCGAGAATCGGGTGCGCGTATCATCTGCGAATGCCACGGCGAGCGCGTGGTCCTCACCGGTGACGCCGGGCGTGTACTACCGCTGCGCCTGAGTGCCGCCGAGGGCGCTGTGCTCAACCACGAACTTGAATCGTTGGGGATCGAGCCCCAGGCGGCGGCTCGAATTCGACATGCTCTTCTACCCGAAGAGCTCGGCTATAACCAGCACGTCTTTGACACCGTCAACCACGGGTCGCACTGGCAGCAGCTGAGCTGCGCCATTCAGGACGGCGTTCGCTGTCGTATCTCGTATCGCTCGATGGACGATGCGCGGCCACGCGAGCGTCTGGTCGACCCCTTGCGCATTACAGCAAACGGCGACCAAACATATCTGATTGCCTGGGACATCGCGGTCGATGAGCAGCGCACCTATCGCATGGATAAAATCGAGGGACTCGCCTTGACGGAAGACTCCGTCGTGCCTCACGCACCGGACGTTGCATCCCTCCACGATTCCCTTGCCCGGACGCAGCGTAGCGCAAAGCTCTTGATGCCATTCGATATGGCGGAGCATCTGGACTGGGCCGGCATCACCCTAATCGAACGCAGCAGGACAGACATGGCAACGGTAACCGTACATTACGGCTCCGAGCGTTGGCTGCTGAGCCAGATAATCGCAGCGGGCGGAGCCATCCGCATCTTGGATGACCCCGCCCTGTCAAAGCGTCTGTGCGATATGGCAAAAACCCTCGTCTGTCCGCTTTAGCGCCGCCGCTCGTGGCGTGCACGCCACAGCTGTAGATAGTGCCCGATCTGCGCCGATTCGATGCGCTGGTAGGAGCTCGTGGGCAGCGACGTTAAGAACTTCTTGCCATAGCCCTTCGTCACCAGGCGAGGATCCGCCAAGATCAGCACACCGCTATCGGTCGACGAGCGAATCAAACGCCCCGCGGCCTGCTTAACCTCGAGCACCGCCTCGGGCAGCGAATAGCGCGCCCATGCGCGGTCTTCGCGCAGGTTGCGCTCGCACGAGAGCGGGTCCGTGGGGCTCGAGAACGGCAACTTGGGAATGATGACGCAGCGCAGCGTCTCGCCGCTGGCATCAAACCCCTCCCAGAAGGCCTTGAGCGCAAAAAGCGACGAGGTCGGTTCGTTGATAAACCGGTCGCGCAGGCGACGAGGAGATGAGTTGCGCTGCTGGCAGTTGAGCTCCAGACCCGCACGGGCCATCTTGGGCTCAACGCGGGCGTATAGGTCCTCCATGTCGCGCCGATTGGTGAACAACGTGAGCACCGATCCGCCCATGGCAAGATGGGCGTCGACCAGTACGCGCTCGAGCGCCGTAAGATAGCTCTCACGATCGCGCGGATCGGGGATATCGCCCGCAACGACTACAGCCATGTTCGAATCGAAGTCGTAGCTCGAATCCAAGTGCAGCGATGACGACGTTGAAGCACCGATGCGATCAAGGCCGACCGCATGGTTAAAGTGCTCAAAGCTTTTGGACACCGTCATGGTCGCCGAGGCAAAGATAGCCGTGTGAACCTCGGGCAGCCACTCGGTTGCCAAGGCCTCGCCAATGTCGATGCGCTCTGCGGTCATTGACTCTCCGCCGGCACGCAGCCTGCGATTGACCTGCAGCGAATACACGTAGTGTTCATCGGTACCATCAATGATGAGTTTTAGGTTCTCGGCCAGCTCGTGCAGGCGGCGCGAGATATCACCCAGGTCGACAACAACCTCTGGCTTGTCGGCGGCGACGGCTTGCACCAGCGCGTCGACGCTCTTGTCAGCTTGTTCCAATGCGTCGATGCCAGTGTAGGCCGACTGTAAGAAATCATGCCAGTCGTCAGATTCGCGCAGCTCGGGGCCAATCCATAGATTGGCATTGTCATAGCCCCCACGGGCACGGCGACCGAGCTCGCGAACGCCATCGAACACGTCGGCGATTGCCATGCTCGCGCGCGCAACCGTCGACGTCGCCTTGGCAGTAAGGCCCAGATAGAGCGTAGAGCCCTCGGAGGTTGCCAAATCACGGGAAACCTGGCTTAGCGCGCCGGTGCTCGAGCCACCCAGACGCTCAAACAGAACGCGTGATTCGTCCGCCGACACCACACGCGCCCACTGACGGCGCGCCTCGCGCTCGATGGAATGGGCCTCGTCGATTACCCAATGACGAATCGGCGGCAAAATCCTGCCCTCGGCCGCGACGTTGCGGAACAGCAGGGAATGGTTGGTGACCACCACATCGGCATGCGCCGCACGACGGCGAGCGCCGTGGACCAAACATTTATCAGGGAAAAACGGGCAGAGGCGACGAGCACACTCGCGCGAGGCCGTCGTAAAGTCGGGACGGTTGACGCTGCGCCACCGAATGCCGAGCGAGTCGAGGTCGCCATCGGCTGATTGGCAGACGTACGCCATAATGACCGCGACCGCCGTGAGCGTGTCCGCCGGATCGCGCTTGGTGGCAATCTCGACCTGGCCGCGGCTCATGCGCTCGAGCTTGCGCAGGCACGGATAGTGGTCATACCCCTTGAGAGCGCAAAATGACAGACCACCGTCCAGTTGCTCGGCAAGTTTTGGCAGCTCATGGTACATGAGCTGGTCGGCAAGATTGTTCGATTTGGTCGCAATACCAACCGTGATGTTGTTACGGCGTGCTGCCTCGGCAAAAGGCACCAGATAGGCCATCGATTTGCCGACGCCTGTGCCTGCCTCAATTACTCGATGAGTGCCCGTGACCAGCGCATCGCGGACCTCGAGCGCCATCGCGATCTGCTCATCACGCGGCTCGTAGGTGGGATACATGCGATTGACCAGGCCACCCGGCGCATAGTCTGCCTCAATCTCCTCACGACTCGGCATCTTGAGGATCGGCAGTTCGTCGGCGTCCACCCGATCGTCGGCGCGATCGGCCTTGAGAACGTCAGCACGAGCGGCGCTGAGAGAGAAGATGGAACCAGGGTTCTGCCCTGCCAAGAATGAGAAGATAGGACGATAGGACCAAGGCACGTCCGGATGCATGTCGGCTAGGCGCGCCATGAGGCCCTGGGGCAAGTCGGTGAGCGCCACGAGCAACACGCGCCATACGCCACACAGGGCGTCGACGTCGGCATTGGCACGGTGTGATACCGAGTCGCAGCCAAACAGATCGGCCATAAAAGACAGCTTGTGCGAGGCCAGGCGCGGAAGCGCGATGCGCGACAGCGCCAGCGAATCGATCCAAATATCGCTCACGTTGACGCCGCCTTTGATCGACTCGATAAACGAGCGGTCGAACGTGGCGTTGTGTGCGATCACCGGGCAGCCACCGACAAAATCGGCGAGAGCGGCGACGGCCTCAACCGCCGACGGGGCATCTGCCACATCGGCATTTGTAATGCTCGTGAGCTCGGTAATCTCGGCGGGAATCAGCTGCTTGGGATGCACGAAGGTATCGAACCGGTCGACGATCTCGCGGCCCGAAAGACGGGCAGCCGAGATCTCAATCAGTTCATTGTCCTGCACCGAAAGACCCGTGGTCTCGGTATCGAGGACGATAACGTCTTCCTCGATGAGACCAAACGATTGGGTTTTGGCGCGCTCGGCAAGCGTGGCATAGGAATCGATGACATACTGCGGCGTTCCTGACGAAACCGCGTCCTCGATTAGCATGCAATGCCCGCTCGACGAAGGCCCATACGGATCAGGCTGTCACAGACCTGCGGGAACGTCATGTCGTCGGTGTGGCGAATCTCATCCGGATACAGCGACGTATCGGTCATGCCGGGAATGGTATTGGTCTCGAGGATAACGGGGCCGTCCTCACTCACAATAAAGTCGCTGCGCGAGATACCCAGGCAACCGAGGGCCTTGTGAGCGGCGCAGGCAAGCTCCTGAGCGCGAGCGTAATTCTCGGGTGAAATCTGCGCCGGAATGCGATGAATGTCCGTAGGGTCGACATATTTCACGTCCAGATCGTAGAACTCGCAGTCCTCGGGCTTACGAATCTCGACAATCGGCAGAGCGCGCACGTCATCTTCCCCGTATACGCCGACGGTGATCTCGGTACCCTCGATGCACTTCTCGACCAGCACTTTGTCGCCGTACTCAAACGCCTTGGCGATTGCCGCGGGCAGCTCGGAGGGCTCATGGACCAGGGAAATGCCATAGCTGGAACCGTTGACGGCCGGCTTCACAAAGCAGCGCTCGCCACAAACCTCGACGATATGATCGATATCGACTTCATCGCCCACCTCGAGCGCAAGGCCGGGGGCAATGGGAATGCCCGCCTTGGCGTACAGGAGCTTAGAGACCTCCTTGTCGGCACCGCAGGCGCTGGCAAGCACGCCCGAAGCCGTGTAGGGGATACCCAGGGTCTCCATGGCGCCTTGCATGGCGCCATCCTCGCCGCCGGCACCGTGCATGGCGATAAACGCCACGTCAAAGCCGCCGGTCGCCATGGTTACCATAAAATCATCGGCAGCCGTGTCGAGCAGCTCCACCGAAGTGTAGCCGGCCTCCTTCAAGGCAACCACGACGTTCTTTCCCGAATTGAGCGAGATCTCGCGCTCGGCGGAATGACCGCCCGCCAAGACCGCTACGTGCATGTTCTCTAGGCTTTTACCCGGCATGGGCAGACTCCTCCTCTATAATTTCTGCAGCTGATACCATATTGTAGCGATACCCTCTACGTTTCCCCAAAATCGAAAGGCTTCCATGAATCCCAGGACTAAATCTCAGGACATTCGCGACTTGAGCCAAAACGATATTCGCGAGCTCGTGGCCGAGCTTGGCCAGCCGGCCTTCCGCGCGAAGCAGCTCATCGAATGGGTCTTTGAGAAGAACGTTTGTTCGTTTGACGATATGACCAACCTTCCCAAGGCTTTCCGCGAGCAGCTTAAAGAGGCTTTTGCCTTTGACACGCCGACTGAACTCACCAAGCAGGTTTCCAAAGATGGCTCTCGCAAGTATCTGCTCGAGTACCACGACGGCGTTTCCGTCGAGACCGTCGGCATGCCCCGTCGTAACAAGCTTTCCGTCTGCGTTTCCACCCAGGCAGGCTGTGGCATGGGCTGTGCCTTTTGCGCTACCGGTCTCAACGGCCTCAAGCGCTCTCTGACCGCTCAAGAGATCGTCGACCAGGTACTTCATGTATCCAACGACTTTGGCGAGCGCGCCACGAGCGTCGTCTTCATGGGCCAGGGCGAACCATTTGCCAACTACGACGAGGTTCTCAAGGCGCTGCGAATCCTCAACGACCCCGATGGCATCGGTATCGGTGCTCGTCACCTCACCGTCTCTACCAGTGGCGTTATTCCCGGTATTCGCAAATTTGCCGACATCCCCGAGCAGTTCACGCTTGCTGTTTCACTGCATTCCGCCATCCAGTCGACGCGCAATAAGCTCATGCCCGGTGTTAAGAAGTACACGTTGCTTCGCCTTCACGAGGCGCTTCAGCTCTACACCGAGAAGACTGGCCGCCGCCCGACCTATGAGTATGCCATGATCGAAGGCGTCAACGATACGAATCCCGAGATGCAGGCGCTTTGCGACTTCTGCGAGGGAACGTTGTGCCACGTTAATCTGATCCAGCTTAACGACATCGAGGGCAGCCCGCTCAAGCCGTCGCCGATTCATAAGGTTGAGGATCTTCAGCGTCGTCTTGAGTCCCGTGGCATTGAGACCACGATCCGCAATTCTCGCGGCAATGATATTGATGCCGCCTGCGGTCAACTGAAGCAACGCTTCAAGGTCCAGAAGAACGCATAGGGGAGTCTGCCCCCCATAACGTTTCATGTGAAACATCCGACAGCCCTGGTTGCAAATAATGCAACCAGGGCTGTTTCATTTGTTTTCATCCTAGTGGACTTGATTTACGTGAACTTAGCTTTATGGCCAAAATAAAGGGTCCTTGTCTCATGAATCAGACAAGGACCCCTCAAAATATGCTGAGTAATTGTTAGGTACCTAATAGCCTACAGTTTCCCATTGGTTGCTGACCCAACCTTGATTAATCTTGGGATTCTTCGTTACCTGAGCAGTACGCATGGCAACATCTTCCGTCATAACATCCATTTTCTTTTTGGAAGTATCGACGATATCTTGCGCGCCACGAAGCAAACGACCTCGAAGTTCATCGTCTGTCGCGATCTTATAGCCAGCAAAGGCACCAGCCGCGACAGTCGTCACCAATGCAATCGCTGTTAAAATCTTATTCCTCATCTTGGCCTCCTTGATCAAACTGAATCATTTCGCCAAGAATACGAGAGAGCTCTTCCTCGTCTTTAAACTCAATCTCAATCTTATTCTTTCCACGCGAGCTCTTCACACGCACGTTGGTATTAAATACCTGACGAAGCACACGGGCAGCCTTTTTAAAGGACTGAGGCGTTGCAGGCCTTGGCGTCTTAGGTGTCTCTCCGGCAGAAAACAACGGAGCAAGATTTTCTGTCGCTCTTACGGAAAGGCCCTCTGTAACAACTTTCTCTGCAAGTCGAATACGCGCGTCCTCATAGGGAACTGCAAGAATCGCACGTGCATGACCAGCAGTAAGTTTGCCCTCAAAAATCATCTGCTGAACTACTTCGGGGAGATCGAGAAGACGCAGCGAGTTTGTAATTGCAGAGCGCGACTTGCTTACTGCCTTCGACAATGCCTCCTGGGTCATCCCGCTGGCATCAATGAGTTGGCGATAGCCCTTAGCCTCTTCAACGGGATTCAGATCAGAACGCTGAAGGTTTTCGATAAGAGCAAGAGCAAGCATCTCTTCATCATTTACGTCTTTAATGATGACTGGCAATTCTTCAAGGCCAGCTATCTTTGACGCCTGGTAACGACGCTCACCAGCGATGATCTCATAGCCGTTTCCATGCTTGCGAACCAAAAGCGGCTGCAAAACGCCATGTTCTTGGATTGACTCGCTCAACTCGCGAAGTTCAGTTTCGTTAAAGTGAATTCGCGGCTGATTAGGGTTGGGAACGATATACTCAATAGGTAGTTTTGTTTCAGATGCGGCATTTGAAGCCGATGCAGCCGAACCGCCGGTCTCATACTCGGCCTCTGAGACCAAAGCATTGAGTCCACGTCCCAATCCGCCACGTTTCTTTACACTAGGCACGCTTGATCACCTCTTTTGCAAGGTTCATATATGCTTTTGCACCCTTATTTTGAGGTGCATAGGTAATTACCGGTTCTCCAAAAGACGGAGCTTCGGAGATTTTAACCGTACGGGGGATTAGCGTCTTAAACGCCTTATCACCAAAGTACGATTGAACCTCCTCAACAACCTGATTCGATAGTGAAGTACGCGAGTCATACATGGTCATAAGCACACCATAGGTGTCTAAGCCCTTGTTCAGCCGTGATTTGACCATCTTCATTGACTCAAGCAGCTTGGTAACGCCCTCGAGTGCGTAATATTCGCACTGGATCGGAATCAAAACGCTGTCTGCTGCGGTCAAAGCGTTGATAGTAAGCAGGCCGAGCGAAGGGGGACAGTCAATGAAAATAAAATCGAACTCGTCTTGAATCGGCTCAAGCAAATCTTTGAGGCGGGTTTCACGAGCGATTGCGCTTACGAGCTCAATTTCCGCGCCTGCAAGCTGAATTGTAGCCGGAATTACGAATACCTTTTTGCAATTTGTATCAAGAACAAGCGATTCTGCCGGCACATCATTCAACAATGCATCATAGATGCAGTGATCAAGGTCTTCTTTTTCAATTCCAAATCCACTGGTGCTGTTTCCCTGTGGATCAAAATCGACAATCAGTGTCTTACGACCCTGCTCACCAAGTGCTGCTGCAAGATTTACAGCTGTCGTTGACTTACCGACGCCGCCTTTTTGATTGATGATTGCAATGATACGCGTGTCTTTTGCGCTCTTAGAACGCTTAACGTCGCGAAATCCCACGGTCCCTCCTGGTGTGTATTAAAGCTGTCAAACGGAGGATGTTTCACGTGAAACATTCCGAATCGATATCAACCGCCATGTTTCACGTGAAACACCGCAAGTTGTTAGTATCCATTATGTTTCACGTGAAACATCTAGGCAAGCGGATTCTTCTTTGCCATGCCATTTGCACGAGGCAATGAAACGGATGCTGGATGACTCTTCTTAAGAACAATGAACTCCCTATGACCCAAGCCTTCAGGCAAATCAATTGCGTCATTCAGAAGCAAAGTGAAGCCGCAAATCTTAGCTGCTGACATACCGGAAGCAAGCTCCTCATCCGAAGGATTGCCCTTGGTGATAACAAATAGCCCTCCATCCTTCAGGTACGGAGCCGCATACTCAACAAGAATCGGTAGAGGTGCCAGTGCGCGGGCGATTACAACAGAGAACTGCTTCTTATGGCTCCGAGCATATTCTTCAAGACGATCATGAACCGCATGGGCATGTTTCAATCCAAGAGCATGGACAAAGGAATTTACCGCATCAACCTTCTTGCCAACAGAGTCAATATAAGTAGCTTTACGATGCGTGGTTATGGTTAATGGAATACCAGGGAAGCCCGCACCTGTTCCCATATCGAGCAAAGCTCCCTCAGGAGCCTTGTTGATATAGGGGAGCAAAACAAGTGAGTCGAGGATATGAAGTACTGCAGCATCTTCTACGTTAAGAATACGGGTGAGATTGGTTGTCTTATTTGTTTCTAGAACTAAATCCAAATGCTGAATACATTTCCTCAGCTCAACATCAGTTACGCTCAAGGAATACTCTTTGCAATAGAAAGCTAGACGACTCAACATCTCGTCAGCTTGCTGATCAGTAAGTACTAACAACGAAAGCTCCTTTCTGACAAAAATCAGCGTATCGAGAACTTTTGACAAAAAAAGGGGACGTGGAAACCACGTCCCCTTAGCATAAACTCGAGTAGATTATCGAGCAACAATCACCACATGGCGATCAGGGTCAGAACCCTCAGAATGAGTATCGACGGCATCATTGCCACGAAGTGCAATGTGAACCAGTCGACGCTCGTAGGCATTCATGGGCGGAAGCGAAACACTCTTATGAGTGCGAATGGCACGCTCGGCAGCAGACTGAGCCATGGAGGCAACCTTGTCCTGACGGCGGCTCTTGTATCCCTCGACGTCCACTACAACCGGATACCTAAAGCCAAGCTTGCGGCTCACCAGCAAAGAGAACATAACCTGAAGGGCATCAAGGGTGCGACCATGACGGCCAATGAGAACAGCAAGGTCGGGAGCCGTTACATCCAAAATCAGCTCACCTTCGTCGCCCTCATACTCATCGATAGGAGAGTTGGCGGCATCGAAGTGCGAAAGGATGGAACGCAGGATGGAAATAGCAACATCGGCAATGGTGTCAAGCTCCTCATCGGTCAGCTCTTCACCAGCCTTGTAGCGCTGTGCAATCTCGGGATAATCGCCCGCGACCTGCGGGGCAACCTCCTCAAGCATATCCTCGATGATCTCTTCAGACATAACGTACTCCAAAAGTTAGGTACCTAAATAAGATTGATATCCCACTACTTCTTCTTGTGCGGGCGCGGCTTCTTCTCTCGACGAGTGACCTCAACCTGCAGCGGAGCGTTCTTAAGACGCTCCTCCTCATCGGCCTTCGCCTTGTCGATGACCTTCTGCGTCACAAAAATCTGCTGGATAACCTGCCAAGCAGACGAGACGTCGTAGTACAGCAGAACACCAACGGGAAGGCTCCAGCCCATCCAAAGCATCATGACCGTCATGACAACGGCCATCATACGCATGCTCTGAGCCTGCTGGCCGGTCTGGTTGCGCGACATATAGAGCTGCGGAATCAGGGTCAGGACGGCGAACAGGATCAGGCAAACCAGCGCAGGCAATGCAACCATAAAGCCATCGGCAAAGGAAGCGCTCGGCGTGGTGGTCAGGTCGGGCAGGATGTTGAAGAACGAGAACGTGCCGTCGTTAAAGTACTGCGGCAGGTTGCGCAGCAATGTAAACAGGGCGAACAGGATAGGCATCTGAATCAGCAGCGGCAGACAGCCAGCCATGGGGTTGAACTTGTTCTCGCTGTAGAACTTCTGCATCTCCTCGGCCTGACGCTGGGGATCGTCGGCATAGCGCTCCTGGATCTCGAGCATCTTGGGCTGCAGCACCTGCATGCGAGCCGTCGACTTGGTCGACTTGAGCATAAGCGGCGTCAGCAGCAGACGGATGATGACCACCAGAATGATGATGGACAGGCCCCAGTCGACCGCAAAGGTCTGGATGAGCTTGAGCAGCTCGAAAAGGATGTTAACGATCCAATCCCACATGTAAGTTTTCCTCCGATAGCGAGTGCCCGCTAGGGCACAGGGTCATAACCGCCGACGTGCAGGGGATTGCAGCGAGCGATGCGCCTCACGGCAAGCCAGCAGCCTCTCAAAACACCGTGCTTCTCAATCGCCTGGATGGCGTATTGCGAGCACGTTGGGTAATAAATGCAGGCGTCAGGCAATAAGGGCGAAATAACCTGTTGATATATGCGAATAGGAGCGATGGCAACACGTCGCAAAACGTGATTGCTCATCGCTCCTCCCCGGCAACGCCGGCGCGCTTCATAAGCGAACGCAACGCCTTGTCCATCTCCTGCGGCGAGGAAACCCTCGTCTTGGGAGTTGCAAACAAGATGATGTCATAACCCGCAACGGGAAATCCGCAGCTGCGGGCGGCCTCGCGCATCACACGCTTAGATCGGTTGCGCACGACGGCACAACCGAGTCGCTTAGCACCAACGAAGGCGACCCTTCCGGAGTCGCCTTCGCCAACCGATTCACATATGGTCATTCGAATCAGAGGGTGATTGAAACGACGCCCCTGACTGAACACATGCTCGAAATCTTGCCGAGACTTAATAGTCTTCATGCGAGATGTGTGTATCGCTGCTAGACAGTGAGACGCTTGCGGCCCTTGGCACGACGACGGGCGAGCACGGCACGACCACCCTTAGTGGCCATACGGGCACGGAAGCCATGGGTCTTGGCACGCTTACGCTTATTAGGCTGATACGTACGCTTCATCTTAAGTTCCTCCTGCTGCATTTCGAGTGTCCGCGGGGGCGCGGACGCAGATATAGACACGTGAGCTTGAAGATTGTAGGGAAATCGATGTTCAAATGTCAAGAAATCAAAGGTAAAAGGTTGCGCAGTTCACACGGTTCCCCCATAAGCCGAGCTCGATTTAGCGGTGCATGGCAACTTTTCACGATATTTCATCGAGTTTTCAACAGGTCATGTTGGCAATGTTGAGAACTTTTCGTCCGTTTTCCAAAGTTTTCAACAGGTTTTGAAAAGTTGTCGAAAGATGAGAAACATTGCACGGTGAGCTACTATTTGTTCGAAACCTTTTGAAAGATTGCGAGCGGCATGTCTGACGACTTTTACACCATGGTCGATTCCGGAGACCCGGCACCCGACAACGAGCACATCACCGGCGTGCGCGAAGAGCGTAAGGAAGGCGAGCAGACGACCACGCAGGCGCCAAAAGCCATGTACGCCGCGCGCATCGCCGTCTATGACGACATGCTGTCGACACCGCGCGTAATCGTCATTGATCCGCAAGATGTCCGCACGTATTTGGAAGAGACGACCAACACCGTCTACCAGTGCATGAAAGAACAAGGTGGCCATATCTCGCTCATGGTCATCCGCGAGATTGTCGAAAACTTTATCCACGCGCACTTTGCCGAGCCCATCATCTCGATTCTGGACGGCGGAGACACCATCCGCTTTGCCGATCAGGGGCCCGGCATCGACGACAAGGAGCGCGCTTTCGACTTTGGCGTTACCAGCGCAAACAGCAAGATGAAGCGCTACATCCGTGGAACCGGAGCAGGGTTTCCCATGGTGCAGGAGTATTTGGAAAACGCCGGCGGTGCCGTATCCATCGAGGACAATATGGGCAACGGCACCGTGGTTACGGTAAGCCTGAACCCTAAACGCGTGCAGGAAATCGAACGCGCCGGCGGACGCGGCGCTGCCGTGCGGCCCGAGACGGAGCATCCCACATATCCCCTGCCGGGAGCTTTTGCGCAGCAGCCCATGGCAACGCAACAGATGCAGCCCCCCGTGGGACAGATGCAGCAGCCCGGAATGCTTCCTACACAAGAGCCCCAGGCGGCATCGATGTCGATGCCGTCAAACGCGCCAGAGGCCATGCCGCTGGCGGATCAGGATGCAGCAGCAATGCAGCAGGCGACGGGGGCACCGGGCGGCCAGCAAATGGGCTATCAGCCGTACCAACAGGGATATCCATATCAGCAGATGCCGCCACTGGGGTATGGCCAGCAGTTCCCACAGCAGTACCAGCAGGGATATCAGCAGCCGTACCAGCAGATGCCGCAGCAGCAGTACAACCCCTGGGCCCAGCAGATGACCCCGCAGCCTTACCAACAGTGGCCTCAAAGTTTTCAACAGCAAATGCCGCCGATGCAGGGTTCTCAACAACCAGCAGCTCAAATGATGTATCCTAATGCAGCAAATCAGTATGCGCAGCCACAACCGGACGTGTTCGTAAGCGATCGCGGCAACGCCGCACTGGGCTATCTGGCACAAAATCAAGCGTGCGGTGCTACCGATCTGGCGAGGGCGTTTGGAAACTCGGCCCCCACTTGGTCACGCACACTCAATGACTTGGCGCAGGCCGGCTTGGTCATCAAGCATGGCCAGAAATACCATCTGACCGAACTCGGCGCCGCTCGCGTGCGAGCTCAGAGCTAAAGAACGGGAGAGACAGTGGACGAGGAAGCAAGCATCATCCTGGGGGATGCCATCGCCTTTTGCCAGCGCGACGGCCAAGATGCACGCCTCATCAACATGCTGGGGCAATCGCGCGCCATAAGCCTGACCGAAGATACGCTCACGATCGAGGCCCCCTCGCGCTTTGCCATCGCGCAGCTCAAAAAGCATCAGCCGACTATTGAGGCCTATCTGGAAGAAATCGCCTTTGCACCGATTGCGCTCGACATCGTGGCACCGCAAGGAGCCGTGGCGGAATCCGCTGCCGCGACGGCGCCTGCCGCGGCTCCCGCTGCCTCCCCGGCGGTGCCGGCCTCCGCAGGCGACGTGCCGACAATCGAGCACCAGCACAGCGATGTTTCCCGTGAAACCATGGCACCGTTGCCTACCGCTGCGGCGTCAACGAACGCACCCGTCACGCACATGCCTATCGCTCACGACGCAGCGGCGGGCGCGGATTCGGGCATTGCAATCAAGAACACGCTCTCGGCCGATGACTTTCGTCGCATGATGAACCAGATGAAGGGCGGAGCGCCGACTAAGTCCACGCAAGCTGCGACCCCCGCTTCACCCATGCCAGCACCGACCGTACCGGCCGAGCAGAATACGGATGGAGCCCCGCTCGCCGCGAACTCAAAATTTACCTTTGAGAACTTTGTCTACGGCCCCGAGAACAGCCATGCCTATCGCTCGGCACTCAAGTTTGCCGCCCTCGCGGACGAGCGCGGCACGTGCACATCACTGTTCATCTACGGCAAATCGGGCCTGGGCAAGACGCACCTACTGCTTGCCATCAAAAACGAGCTCGCCGAGAAGTCGCCCGAGATCAAGGTCAAGTATGCCAACTCCCAGGCATATCTGGACGACCTGATGACCGAGTTCGACCGCCAAAAGAAGAGCAACGCCCCTATCATGCAGGCATACCACGGCGTGGACGTGCTCATCATCGATGACATCCAAAACATCATCGGCAAGCGCGCGAGCGTGGACTACTTTTTCCAGCTCATGGACGAGTTCATCCGCAACAACAAGAAGGTCGTCATCGCGGCAGACCGCGCCCCCAAGGACCTGAGCATGGACGAGCGTCTGACCAGCCGCTTTAATGCCGGCATGCTCTGCTTGGTCGCAGAGCCCAGCTACGAGATGAAATACAAGATCTTGCAGCGCTATTACGAGAACACCATCGTCGCCGCTCCCGAGGCAGGCGACGACTCGCTGCTGGCGGCCTATGGGGGCGACGGCGGGCACCTGACCGATGAGCACTTTAAACACATGGCCGAGGTCTCGGGCACCAACATCCGCGAGCTCGAGAGCTTTTGCGAGCGCTGCGCCGGCGAGGCGGGTGACCGCGAGCGCGAGGGCGGGGAGCTCACCTTTGACGATATCGACGCCATCGCCAGCCAGTACTTCGACACATCGGCCAAAAAGATCAACGTCCAGACGGTTCAGTCCGTCATCGAAGAGCAGTACGGCGTGACGCACGAGGAGCTCATCGGCCCGCGTCGCAACGCCAATATCGCCAAAGCACGCCATATTGCCATCTATCTGGCCATCGAGATGTGCGAGATGACGACCACGGCGGTGGGCGCCGAATTTGGCAACCGCAACCACTCGACCGTCAGCACGAGTTACAAAAAGGTCCAGAAGATGATCCAGGAAGACCGCACCGTCACCGAAGACCTCAAGTCGCTGCGCGATAAAATTACACTGCGCTCGTAGGGAAATAGAGACACCTGTTGAAAACTTGTCGAAACCACGGGCATAAGGTGTCTAAAACCCAACCCGCGGTGATGAAAAGTTTTGCGCAGGTTTTGGACGTGGAAAACCACCCCTGTTGCACACAGGTTGCTGTCGATTCTCTTTCTGGGTCTGACCTGCGTCTTTGGGAGTAATCAACAGTTTCGTCAGTGCTATTACTATTATTAAGATATTTATATCTATAGAAAGGTATTAAAAGATGAAGTTCACCGTCAGCCAGAGCTCGCTTACACAAGCCATCGGCGTCGTTATGAAGGGCGTCGCTTCGGCATCCACCCTTCCCATCCTGTCGGGCGTGCTCGTCAAGGCGCAAGACGGCATCTTG
Source organism: uncultured Collinsella sp. (assembly GCA_902475445.1). GTDB lineage: Bacteria > Actinomycetota > Coriobacteriia > Coriobacteriales > Coriobacteriaceae > Collinsella. Next base: position 7,743 of record CABRZN010000005.1, on the reverse strand, counting down.
GAATTCCAGACCTCTAACTACACCATCTCGATCCGTCATCGCATCGCGGCGCATGTCGAAGAAGAGGGCGAGATGGTTATTCCCTGTAAGATGCTCTCCAATATCACCAAGACCCTCCCCGATGCCCCGGTCACCTTTGAGCTGTCCGAGCGCCAGGTGCTGATTGGTTGCGAGAAGAGCTCTTTTAGGCTGAACACGCTCGATGCCAATGACTTCCCCGAGTTTCCGGCCTATGCCATCGAGAGTGCCGTGGAGCTGCCGACCGATGTCTTGTCCGAAATGGTCGGCCGCGTGTGGCGCGTCACCTCGACCGACAAGGCTCGCCCCATCCTGGGCGGCGTGCACATGAAGGTCGAGAACAACACCGTGCGCCTGGTGGCGACCGATTCCTTCCGCTTGGCCGTGTGCGATACGCAGGTCGAGACCTCGACCCTCGAGGGCTCCTTTGAGCTCAACGTTCCGGCTGACGCCTTTAACGACGCACTGAACATCATGGCCAGCCAGGCGACCATCATGATCGGGGCTACCGACACCCAGGTCGTCTTTGAGGCCGGCAACACCACCTACGTGTCGCGTCGTATCGAGGGCGTGTACCCCAACTACAAGCAGCTCATCCCCGATTCGTGCGTGACGAGCGTCAAGATTGACGTCGCCGCCTTTAACGCCGCCCTCAAGCGCGTGGCCGTTATCGCGAGCGCCAACCCCGCTGTCAAGTTCGAGATCGATGTCGAGAACGGGCAGATGGGCCTGTCCTCCATTTCCAATGACCAAGACCTTGCGCAGGAGACGATCGATGTCGAAGCCGAGGGCGAGTCGGGTACCATCGCCTTCAACTACCACTACATCTTCGGCTGCCTCAATGCCCTGTCCAAGGAGAAGGAGATCACGCTGGAGCTCAAGAGCTACTCGCAGGCGGGCATCTTCAAGTCCTACGACAAGATCAACTACCTGTACCTGGTCATGCCGGTCCGCATCTAGCAGCCGCCCTATGACCATATTCGCCCGCGATCTTTCCGTCGCGCACTACCGCAGCTTCGATAGCTATCGCCTTGCTCTGGACGAGGGCGTGACGATACTTGCGGGACCCAACGCGGCGGGAAAGACCAATCTCATAGAGGCGCTGCAGCTGCTGACGAGCGGCGCCTCGTTTAGGCATCCGACCGCAGCCGAGCTCGTCCATGACGGCGTGGGCTCGTGCAAGGTCGAGCTGAGGCTCGAGGGCGACGGCCGCGTGCTTGATATGGGATTGAACGCGGAGGACGGTAAGCGCTCGTTTAGCCGCAACGGCAAGAGATGTTCTGCCGCCGGTGTGCGCGGGGTTCTGCCGAGCGTGCTGTTTTGCCCCGACCATCTGGACATGGTTAAGCGAGGCGCCAGTGTGCGCCGCGCCGCCCTCGATGACTTTGGCATGCAACTGAGCGCACGTTATGCCGATCTTGCGAGCACCTATGGACGCTGCGTGACCCAGCGTAACGCCCTGCTCAAGGAGACCTGGTGCTGTCGCGAGATGCTCGGCGCGTGGAACGATTCGATTGCCCGCGCGGGCTCGGCCCTGCTTGTGCACCGGTTGGCCCTGCTCGACCGGCTGGCGGGCCATGTGCACACTGCCTACGGGCAAGTGGCATCCGGTGAGGCTGCCAACGTGACCTATACGTCCACGCTGGGGGATTTGCCCCAGGTCGATGATCGCGAAGAGCTGAAGGGCTGGGCGTACGAGCGCATGCTGGCTGCCCTTGATGAGCACGCCGACGAGGAAATTCGCCGCGGCGTGACGTTGGTGGGACCGCATCGCGACGAGATCGAGTTCACCGTGGCTGGTCGCTCCGCCCGTTCATTTGCCAGCCAAGGACAGCAGCGCACGCTGGTGCTGTCCTGGAAGGTGGCCGAGGTTGCCGTGGCTCGCGATGTCCTGGGCACCGCCCCACTGCTGCTTTTGGACGACGTGATGAGCGAGCTCGACGGCGAGCGTCGCGGCGCTTTCCTGCGGCTGATCGGCGATGATATCCAGACGGTCATAACTACGACCAACCTGGGGTACTTTACCGATGACCTGCTTGATCGAGCCAAGGTGGTGAGCATGGGTGAGACGTGCTAATTACGAGCGCGAGAGCGAGACAGTCGCCTTCAGCGGGTTTTTGAACGCAGAGCGCCAGCGCATCCTGGCGGCTGCGACCCCCGAGCGCCGTGCGCAGATGGAGGCCGCCGAGGAGTCGCGCACGGTCTATCGCGCATGGAACGCGGTGTGCTCGGGCACGCGCGAGGGGCGGCATGTGACGGGCCTGCGCTACCTGCCCGAGTCCAATGAGCTGCTGGTGTATCTCGACTCGCCCTCGTGGACGCAGGAAATGACGTTGTTGCGCGAGATCATCCGCGCGCGCATGGAGCGCGCCGGTGCGCATGTGGACGGCCTGGTGTTCAAAACCACCGCGCCCGGTCACACGCCGCCCGCCGCCAAGGAGCGCCTGCGCCCGGCGACGACCGAGCAACCGCCGGCCCCGCACGCCGACCTAAGTGAGGCCGAGCGTACCGAGATCGAGCGCCAAGTGGCGCCCATCGAAGACCAAAAACTGCGCGAGGCCCTCGAGAATGCCATGAGAGCCAGTGCCGAGTGGGCCAAGGGCGTGCAAAGCAAAAAAGAGCCTTAAATCGCATCTGGTGGCCTTGTAGAGCCAAATACCCTCGTTCCCGAGGGTATTTTTTTACGATAAACTAGTAAGGCTGTACACATTTTCTTGACTGAAGGAGGACGTGTGGCAAACGAAAACGATTACGATGGCGGCGAGATTAAGATTCTCGAAGGTCTCGAGGCCGTTCGTAAGCGCCCGGGCATGTATATCGGCTCGACGAGCGCCAGCGGTCTGCATCACCTGGTGTGGGAGATCGTTGACAACTCCGTCGACGAGGCCATGGCCGGTTTCTGCACCGAGATCCAGGTGACGGTCCACGCCGACAACTCCATCACGGTCGTCGACAACGGGCGCGGCATCCCCGTCGACGAGCACCCTGTTAAAAAGATCCCGACGCTTGAGGTCGTCATGACGATCTTGCACGCCGGCGGTAAGTTCGATAACTCGGCCTATAAGGTCTCGGGCGGCCTGCACGGCGTTGGCATCTCCGTCGTCAACGCACTGTCCAAGCGCGTGGTCGTTCAGGTTCGTCGCGACGGCAACACCTACGAGATGGAGTTCTCGCGCGGCAAGACCGTCAAGAAGATGGAGGTCGTGGGCACCTCGGATTCGACGGGCACCACCGTCACCTTCTGGCCCGACGATGAGATCTTCGAGACCTGCATCTACGATTTCGATACGCTGCACAACCGTCTGCAGGAGACGGCGTTCCTCAATAAGAACCTCAAAATCGTGCTGACCGACGAGCGCGAGGCGACTCCCCATGTGGAGGAGTTTTGCTACGAGGGCGGCATCATCGACTTCGTCAAGTTCCTCAACGAGGGCAAGGACGTCCCCGAGGCCTTTAAGGAGCCCATCTACATCGAGGGCAAATCGGATCCGGACGCGCCTGTGGCCAAGATGGGCGAGGTCGAGGTTTCCCTACAGTGGAATAGCGGCTACGGAGAGAACGTCATGTCGTTCGCCAACGACATCTACACTCCCGAGGGCGGCATGCACCTTGAGGGCTTCCGCACCGCGCTCACCCGCGTGATCAACGACTACGCGCGCAAACAGAACCTGCTCAAGGAAAAAGACGCCAATCTGACCGGCGACGATGTGCGCGAGGGCCTTTCGGCCGTTATCTCGGTCAAGCTGCCCGATCCGCAGTTTGAGGGGCAGACCAAGGCCAAGCTCGGCAGCTCCTATATGCGCGCGCTGACGCTCAAGATCGTGACCGACGGCCTCGCCGATTACTTGGAGGAGCATCCCAAGCCCGCCCGCGAGATCGTCAAGAAGGCGCAACAGGCCTGCAAGGCGCGCAACGCCGCCCGCAAGGCGCGCGAGGCGACCCGCCGCAAGAGCCTGCTCGAGACGGCGTCCCTGCCCGGTAAGCTCGCTGACTGCTCGGTGCGCGATGCCGAGCTGACCGAGCTCTTCATCGTAGAGGGCGACTCGGCAGGCGGTTCGGCCAAGGACGGCCGTCGCCGAGACATCCAGGCGATTCTGCCCCTGCGCGGCAAGATTTTGAACGTCGAACGCGTTGGTGACCATCGCGCGTTCTCGAGTGACACCATCCAGTCGCTGATTACCGCGATCGGCTGCGGCGTCACGACGAGCGCCGGCGACGGCGGCGACTTCGATATCACCAAGGCGCGCTACCACAAGATCATCATCATGACCGATGCAGACGTCGACGGTGCGCATATCCGCATCCTGCTGCTGACGTTCTTCTACAAGTACATGCGTCCGCTGATCGATGCCGGCTACGTCTATGTTGCCTGCCCGCCCATCTTTGGCATTAAGGTGCGCAACAAGATCCACTACGTGTATCCCAACGGCCGCCAGCCCGAAGACGAGATCCTGCGCGACACCATTCAGAGCCTGGGCTTGAACCCTGACGACAACGACGAGGACGGCAAGGCCAAGGACGGCAAGATCACCAAGAAGCGCAAGGGCTATACCGTCCAGCGCTACAAGGGCCTGGGCGAGATGGACCCCAAGCAGCTTGCCTCGACGACGATGGACCCCAAGACCCGCATCCTGCAGCGCGTGTCGATCGAGGACGCCGTGGTGGCAGACCGCGCCGTGCGCGAGCTGATGGGTTCCGAGGTCGGCTATCGTCGCGAGTACATCGAGAAACATGCACATGACGCACGCTTCTTAGACGCCTAGCTTTCCCAGGCACCCCATCTTGCCCTTCAGGATTTCGGGCGCCGCACGCAAGGCGTGCGCCCTCATCCTTCAGGGCAACTTGGAGCACCTGGAAAACCTAGGAGGGTTATCCGGTGTTCCCGGTAATCCGTCTCCGTGGCAGGGAACTAATGGACCACGCAAACCATGAGGAGGTAACGTGGCAGACGATATCAACAATAACGAGGGTATGGGCGAGGCCGGCGATGCCGGCATGCCCGACGATCTGAAGCGCCTGCTTGCCCGCGCTGAGCAGGGCGAGGACGGCGATCCTGACGCCTATAACCCCGATGCCGATGATGACGAGGAAGAGGACGACGACGGTGAGCTCGAGGAGAGCTTTGGCGAAGTCGACCGTGGCGCCTCGGCCGGCGAGGATATCAACGGCGGCCAACTCCAGATTTCGGAGTTCGGTCGCGAGATGAAGCAATCGTTCATCGAGTATTCGATGTCGGTTATCACAGCGCGCGCCCTGCCGGACGTGCGCGATGGCTTAAAGCCGGTGCACCGCCGCATTCTATACGCGATGAACGAGAGCGGCATCTACCCCAACCGCCCACACAAGAAGTCGGCCTGGACGGTCGGCGAAGTTATCGGTAAGTACCACCCGCATGGCGACTTCGCGGTCTATGAGGCCATGGTCCGCCTGGCGCAGTGGTTCTCCATGCGCACGCCGCTTATCGACGGTCACGGCAACTTCGGCAACATCGACGGCGACGGCGCGGCAGCCATGCGTTACACCGAGAGCCGCCTGGCCAAGCCCGCCATGGAACTGCTGCGTGACCTGCAGAAGGATACCGTCGACTGGCAGCCCAACTACGACGAATCGCTCGCTGAGCCTCAGGCGCTGCCTGCGCGCTTCCCCAACCTGCTGGTCAACGGCAGCCAGGGCATCGCCGTCGGCATGGCCACCAATATCGCCCCGCATAACCTCACCGAGGCGATCGAGGCAACCTGCTACCTGATCGATAATCCCGACGCCACTGTCGACGAGCTCATGCAGATCATGCCCGGTCCGGACTTCCCCACCGGCGCCATCATCATGGGCAGCGCCGGCATTAAGCAGAGCTACGAGACCGGCCGCGGCTCCATTACCGTGCGCGCCAAGGCCCACGTGGAGTCCACCAAGACCGGCCGCAACCGCCTGGTCTTTACCGAGATTCCCTACATGGTCAACAAGGGCACCCTGCAGGAGAAGATCGCCCAGCTCGTCAACGACAAGCGCATCGAGGGTATCTCGGATATGCGCGATGAGTCCAACCAGAAGGGCATTCGTCTGGTCATCGAGCTCAAGAAGGGCATCATTCCGCAGGTCGTGCTCAACAACCTGTATAAGTACACCTCGCTGCAGACGACCTTCGGCGCCAACAACCTGGCGCTCGTCAACGGCGTTCCCAAATGCCTGAGCCTGCGCGAGATGCTGCAGCACTACATCGATCACCAGGTCGACGTCGTCACCCGCCGCACCCGCTTCGACCTTAGGAAGGCCCAGGCCCGCGCGCATATCCTCGAGGGCTACCTGATGGCTCTCGACCATATTGATGAGGTCATCAGCATTATCCGCTCCTCGCAGACCGACTCCGAGGCCAGCAGCCGCCTGATCGAGCGCTTTGGCTTTACGCCCGAGCAGACCACGGCCATCCTCGAGATGAAGCTGCGCCGCCTGACCGGCCTGGAGCGCGACAAGATTCAGGAAGAGCTGGACGGCCTGCGCCGCGCCATCGCCTACTACGAGGACCTGCTGGCGCACGAGGAGAAGATCCTGGGCGTCATTAAGGAAGAGATGCGCGAGATCTCCAAGAAGTTCGGCGATAAGCGCCGCACCGAGATCAGCCAGGTCGAGAAGGACCTGGACGTCGAGGACCTCATTGCCGACGAGGACATGGTCGTGACCATCACCCACACCGGCTATGTCAAGCGCATCCCGGTGGCCGCCTACCGCGCCCAGAAACGCGGCGGCAAGGGCGTGTCGGGCGTCAACCTCAAAGAGGACGATGTCATCGACGAGATGTTCATCGCGTCCACGCACGAGTACGTGCTGTTCTTCTCGAGCAAGGGCAAGGTCTATCGACTGAAGGTGCACGAGCTGCCGGTGGGTACGCGCCAGGCGCGCGGTACCGCGATCGTCAACCTGCTGCCCTTCGAGGAGGGCGAGAAGATCGCGAGCGTCATCAGCTGCCGCGAGTTCCCCGCCGACGAGTATCTGATGTTTGCCACCAAGAGCGGCATGGTCAAGAAGACCGTGATGAGCGCGTATGACCGCAGCCGTCGCGACGGCCTGATCGCTATCAACCTGCGTGACGACGACGCGCTGCTAAACGTGCGCCGCGTGCGCGAGGGCGACAAGATTATCCTGGCCACCACCGCGGGCAAGGCGATCATGTTTTCCGAGGAGCAGGTGCGCGCCACCGGCCGCGATACCAGCGGCGTTCGCGGTATCGGTATGAAGGACGGCGTGAGCGTTCTGGGCATGGAAGTCACTAACGGCAACGGCGATCTGTTCGTCATCACCGAGCGCGGCTACGGCAAGCGCACGCCGGTCGCGGATTACCCGGAGCAGAATCGCGGCGGCCAGGGCGTCTACACCATCCAAATGACCGAGCGTAAGGGTAACCTCGCGGCCATGAAGACGGTGGGCCCGCAGCACGAGCTGTTCATCGTGACGGAGGGCGCGACGGTCATTCGCGTCAAGACCGACGAAATCAGCCAGACTGGCCGCGCCACCCAGGGCGTCAAGATGATGACCGTCGACGACAACGACCGCATCTGCGCTGTCGCCCGTATGACGGCAGCCAAGGAAAAACCCGAAGGCGAGGGCGCCGAGGCCGCAGCCGACACCGAAGAGACCCCAGTCGACCTAGGCGATGGCAACGACATGCCAGAAGATCTCCTAGACGAGTAAGAGGCTCTAGCTGGTAAAAATCATCACCCCATATATCGGCGG
>CABRZN010000004.1 GCA_902475445.1 uncultured Collinsella sp. | reverse complement strand
TCAAAGATATGGCACCGTGGGGACACATGTATGTCAATCCTGGTCTAACAGAGCCTTCTATTTTCCACTCTCAGGGAGAATCAGTACTTCGATCGAAAGAGCGCCCGCAAGGATGACAAGGAGATTGCGAAGCATATTAGTGCATTCGCCAACTCGGCGGGAGGCAAGCTCGTTATCGGTATCGAGGATAATGGTGAGGTAACGGGCTTCAAGCGTAACGGCGCGCGCGACATTGAGAAATTCGAGCGCGCTGCGCTCACGACTTGCACGCCAACCCCTATTGTCCGCAAAGACCGAATCCCCGTGGTCAATTCTTCGGGCGAGGAGGACTTCGTTCTCGTTTTGGACATCGATGCCTCGACCAACCACTCTGTTGCTCGCGTGAGCGACGGCGAGGTTTTCTTGCGGCAGGACGACAAGAGCGTGAGGCTCAGCCGCGAACAGGTATTTGCCCTCGAGTACGATAAGGGGCAGAGAATCTTCGAGGACGAGCTTGTTGAGGATTCCTCCCTAGATGACGTGGACCATGAAGTGCTTGATCGCTACAAAGGGATTCTTGGAACCGAAGTTTCCGACGAGCAGGTCCTTAGAAGTCGTCGTTTTATGCGTGACGGAAAGCTGACCGTTGCTGGAGCCCTGCTATTCGCGCTGGATCCGTCCGCGATGATGCCACAGGCGCGAGTCCGTGTCCTGCGCTACGACGGCGTCAAAATGGAGACGGGCGAGCGTCTCAACATCACGAAAGAACGAAGCTTCTGTGGGCCGCTGCCTAAGGTGATCCAAGACGCCTACGAACTCATCTCGAGCATGCTCCGCGAATTTCAGTTCCTGGGGCCCGACGGGAAATTCCAGACCGTGCCTGAGTATCCTGAGTTCGCCTGGTTCGAGGGCTTGGTCAACGCGGTGACACATCGCGACTACTCGTTCCGCGGCGACTACATCCGGGTCTCGATGTTCGACGACCGTTTGGAAATCATCAGTCCAGGCGCGCTTCCCAATATCGTGACGCTCGACAACATGAGGACCACTCGTTACTCGCGCAACCCACGCATCGCGCGCACGCTGGTTGAATTTGGTTGGGTTCGGGAGCTAAACGAGGGCGTCAAGCGCATTTATACCGAGATGCAAAACTCTCTGCTCAATGATCCGGTCTACACGGAACCTGATGGGGCAAGGGTTCAGCTAACGCTTGAGAACAATATCGTTGCCAGAACCGTAAGGAGAAGCGAGGCTCTCGAGGACAAGGTATCACCGGAGGTGATCGCCTCATTGGGGGAGTATGAGCTCGCCGCCGTCAGGTTGGCCTTTGCGAACGGAAGGGTGACAGCAAGGGAGCTTGCAGCGCACATCGGGAGAAATCGCCGCACAGCAAGCCGGGTGCTTGGTAAGTTAATTGAGGAAGACGGGCTGCTCGAATGGCACGGCTCATCCCATAACGACCCAAAACAGTTCTACACGATAAGGTAAGGTGGTCGATCTATTTCGCACCTCTGTCGCAGTAATGTCGCACCTCTGTCGCAGTAATGTCGCACTTCTGTCGTAGTGGCTTCGATGACGCGTGGATATAGTCCCTCGGCAAATCTCAAACAAAATCTCAATCTGTAACGGGTAGGGGTCAAAAGCGGGCCTAGATGTTACGGATTGAGATTGTTGAGGATGGGCCGAGGGGAATGTCTTGATCTGTAACACGTGGGGCCGTTTTTGGCCGATAGATGTTACAGAACGAGATTTTTCGGCAGCCGGCCCCCGTTTATCTAATTCTGTAACACGAGGGATGGATTTTGCCGAGTAGCTGTTACAGATTTAGATGTTCTAGCGGGCCGGGTTGGTTTGTCTCGATCTGTAACAGGTGGAGGCCAAAAGTGGGCCTAACTGTTACAGATTGAGACAAACCGACGGGCCGCCCCGCCCCATCCACCTGCCGCTACCTGCTGTCTGCCGATTTCCGTTGCGCCACTGTGCTCCCATGCCATATCCTCTAAACAACTACGCGGCAACATCGCCGCCGCGCCTACAAGAGAGGAATGTCCATGACCGCACCCGCATCCAAACTGCTCCAGCCCATTACGGTTGGCCCCCTTGAGCTTAAAAACCGCATTATGTTCCCGCCGCTGACCACCGGCTACGAGGAGCGCGACGGTTCCATCGGCGAGCGCAGCCTGGCTTTTTACGAGCGCCTGGCCCGTGGCGGCGTGAGCTACATCGTCATCGGCGACGTTGCTCCTGTTATGACCGCAAGCCCCACGCCCAAGTTAGCGACCGACGCCCAGATCCCCACGTTTAAGGCGCTGGCCGACGCCGTTCACAAGCACGGCGCCAAGGTCGCGCTGCAGCTGTTCCACCCCGAGTACGACGTGCCCGGCGTCGGCCGCATGGTCATGGGTTCCATGGCCGCCGCCAAGGCTGCGCAGGAGGCCAAGGCCGCCGGCGACGAGGAGACCTTTGCCGCCAAGATGGCCGAGTCCAACGAGATCCGCAAGCAGGCCTACGCCAAGCTGCACCACGACATGCAGCACTTTGTGAACGAGGCGAGCGTAGAGCAGCTCACCCAGATCAAGGAGGCCATCGCTGCCTCGGCCGCCCGCGCGCAGCAGGCCGGCATCGACGCCATCGAGGTTCACGGCGACCGTCTGGTGGGTTCGCTGTGCTCGGCCATCCTCAACCAGCGCACCGACGAGTACGGTGGCTCGTTCGAGAACCGCGTTCGCTATGCGCTCGAGGTTGTCGCCGCCATTAAGGAAGCCGCGCCGCAGCTGATGGTGGAGTACAAGCTCCCCGTGATCATGGAGAACCCCGACGGCACGCCGCGCGGCAAGGGCGGCCTGCAGCCCGATGAGGCCTGCGAGTTTGCCAAGCTGCTCGAGGGCGCCGGCATCGACATGATCCAGGTTGCACAGGCCAACCATACCGGCAACATGGGCGACACCATTCCGCCCATGGGCGCCATGCCCTACAACTGGACGCTGCCCGTGGCCGAGCGCGTCAAGGCCCTGGTCTCCGTGCCGGTGGCCACTGTCGGCCGTGTTGTTTCGGTCGAGGCCGGCGAGAAGATTCTGGAAGACGGTTCGGCCGATATCATCGCGTACGGCCGCTCGCTCATGTGCGACCCCGACATTGCGCTGAAGGCCGCCACGGGTGAGCCCATTCGCGAGTGCCTCAATTGCAACAAGGGCTGCGTCGACGCGATTCAAAACCGCAAGTACATCTCGTGCGTGCTCAATGCCGAGAACGGCGACGAGGCGACCATCGCCATCAAGCCGGGCGAGGGCGACAAGAAGGTCGCCGTGGTGGGCGGCGGTATTGCCGGCTTGGAGGCCGCGCGCGTGGCGGCCAAGCGCGGCTACGACGTGACCGTCTATGAGGCGAGCGATCACTTGGGCGGCCAGATTGTGCTGGCAGCCGCGCCTCCGCGCAAGGACGAGATCATGCGCTCGGTCGAGTACTACGAGAAGATTCTGCCCGGCCTGGGCGTGAAGGTCGAGCTCAACCATGCCGCTACGGCCGAGGATCTCAACGCCGCCGACGCCGCGATTGTGGCCGTGGGCGCACGCGACGTGGTCATCCCCGTTCCGGGTGCCGACTCGGACAAGGTCGTCTCGAGCTGGGACGTGCTGGCCGGCAAGGTGGAGCTCAGCGGGCGCGTCGCTGTCATTGGCGGTGGCCTGGTGGGCACCGAGACTGCCGAGTACCTGCTGCAGCGCGGCTGCGAGGTGGCGATCGTGGAGATGCTCGACAAGATTGCCGCGGGCGAGTCCGAGACCATTCTGCCGCTGATCATGAGCGACTTCGCCGCCCACAACGTGGAACAGCACGTTAAGACCCGCCTGACCGCCATTACCGACGAGGGCGTGGAGGCCGTGCACACCACCGAGGACGGCCCCGAGGAGCCGGTGAAGATCGCCTGCGATTACGTGGTGATGGCCGTGGGCTCCAAGGCCAACGCGTTTGACCTTGATGGCGTGACGGTGCCCGTGACCTGCGTGGGCGACTGCTCGGGCGAGCGCACCGCCGATATTGCGAGCGCCATTCGCACGGCATATCACGCGGCCAACGAGCTGTAGTTGATCATCGCAGCGGGGCGGGGCGGTAGCACGGATCCGTCTCGCCCGGCTGTGTCCCGTCGGGTGTCAACCGGTGCGGGGCCTGCAAGCGCAGCAGGCCCCGCCCTTTTTGTTTTGCTCCGGTGGATGGCAATGCGCGGTAATCATGAGGAGTAAGTACGTCTGCTGCCTTGCCGATCACTCAAAATTATTGGGGGAGGGGTTAATAACTATATCCTCTATGCCAAAGGACATAAAGAGGTGCCAATTTTGTTGACAAGCGAATGACGATTGGCTGCGAGTCAGCTACCAGCGTAAATAATCGATAAAGAAATGTCGTAAATTGGTGCCAAATGCCCAGATAACACCGCGTCTATTTTAATTAACTGCTTTGAGCAAACAGTAAAATGCTACTATCTAACTTGCACGTAAGAAAGCAGATTAACGGTTAAGGCTAAGAAGTGGCAGGTATGTCGGAAGCAACAAGGACTCGCACGCATGCGCCCGAGGTTAGGCAGCGCGCCGTCGAGATCCTCCAAGAGGGGGTCGGTCATCGCGCCCTCGCCGCGGAGCTTGGCATTCCCCAGGCCACGGCTCGTCAGTGGGCCCGCGCGTATGCCGTGGGCGGTGCCGACGCCGTTCTCAACGCCGGTTCGCATCATCACACCTATTCGTACGAAGTTAAGCTCGCCGTGGTCAAGGACCGCTTGGAAAACGGCTTAACGGTTCGCGAGGCCATGATCAAGCACAAGATTCCCAGCGAGTCTTCGGTCAAGGCTTGGTGCCGCCAGTATCGCGAGAGCGGTGAGTCCGCGCTGGTTGATAAGCCGCGCGGCCGCAAGCCGCGCGTTAAAAAGGCGGAATAGCGAACGGGATGGTGCGCCCACAGGGGCGCATTTTTCTTGCCGCGCCAACTTTTTGGACCGTCGTGAGCCTACTGGAACATCCTCCAAAGTGGTTAATAAACCGCGCGCAGTGGCCCGTGCGCCCGCCGCCGCGATAGGGGGAGCGTCGCCTCTCTGCTCCAAAGCGGACAGACTCCTTACCCCGTACGCCTAAAACTCCCCAGTTGACCGAAAACCCGCCGCCGCTACTCCTCAACTGAGCTATAACGTTAAACAATTGCAGCGTTTTTGCATGGGGGAGTGATGGTATGACGCTACTGTATTTCCTTACCCTGTTTCCGCTGGTACCGGCGCTGGGCATGCTGCTCGCGCGCGGTGACCGCGTCCGCGATGCGGTAGGGCTTGTAGGCTCTGGCATCATTATGGCGGTGACGGTTGTAGTTGCCGTCATGTTTTTTGGCACGGGCCCGCAGAGCTTCGAGGTGGCACCGGGCACCTCGCACGTGCTCTCGATCATCAGCTCCGTCATCGACGTGATCCTGTGCGCCGTCATCCTGTACAACGCGCGTAAATATAAGAGCACGCTCACCACGGTGCTCGGCGTGGTGCAGCTGGCGGGCTCGATTGCCTTCGCGACCATGACGTTGCCTGCGGCCGAAGCCGTCACGGCGACGCCGCTCTACCTAGACTACATGAGTGTGATCATGGTGCTCGCCGTCGGCATTGTCGGCAGCCTTATCTGCGTGTACGCCCTGGGTTATATGAAGGACTTCCAGGCCCATGACGAGCACGAGGCTGCGCTGCGCGGGCAGACCGCGCCCGACCGACGCCCGCAGTTCCTGGCGCTTATGTTCCTGTTCCTCTCGGCCATGTTCGTCATCGTGACAAGCGACAACCTTGAGTGGCTGTTCTGTGGCTGGGAAATCACCACCGTGTGCTCGTTCCTCATGATTGGCTACACGCGCACGCCCGAGGCCATCAAGAACGCCTTCACCCAGATCATCCTCAACATGCTGGGCGGTATCGCGTTTTTGGTGGGCCTTATGTTCTTGCACGTTAACGGCATGTCGCTGACCATTTCGGGCATGATCGAGCTTTCCGGCGCCGGAACCGCGCAATCCGCGCTGCTGGTGATGCCGGTCGTTCTGCTGTCGCTCGCCGCACTCACCAAGGCCGCACAGATGCCGTTCCACACTTGGCTGTTGGGTGCCATGGTTGCCCCCACGCCCACGAGCGCCCTGCTGCACTCGTCCACCATGGTCAAAGCCGGCGTGTTCCTGATGGTCAAGCTCAGCCCGCTCTATGCCATCTATCCCGTGACCGGCTTTATGGTCACGAGTGTGGGTGCCATCACGTTTTTGCTCGCTGCCCTCATGGCCATCTCGCAGAGCAATGCCAAACGCGTGCTCGCGTACTCCACCATTTCCAACTTGGGCCTTATCAGCGCCTGCCTAGGCGTCGGCGCGCCCGAGGCCGTGTGGGCCGCGATCTTCCTGATTCTGTTCCATACGGTGGCAAAGTCGCTGCTGTTCCTGTGCGTGGGCACGGCCGAGCATCATATCGGCAGCCGCAATATCGAGGACATGGACGGTATGTTCAGCCGCATGCCGCACCTGACGCGCCTGATGATGCTGGGCATTATGGGCATGTTCGTGGCCCCGTTTGGCATGCTCGTGTCCAAGTGGGGCGCCCTGGTGGCGTTTGCCCAGACCGGCAACGTGCTCATGATCATGGTGCTTGCCTTTGGCTCGGCCGCGACGTTCTTCTTCTGGGGCAAGTGGCTTGCCAAGCTTTCGGGCGTCGACCCCACGGCTCAAAACGTTGAGGTCAATGTTCATAAGACCGAATGGATGGCCCTCAACACCATCGCCGCGCTGCTGATTCTGTGCTGCGTGGCGTTCCCGGTTATCTCGAGCGGCCTGGTGTCGCCTTACTTGGCCATGGTGTTTGGCCGCGTGCCGTACGTTATTGGCAAGGACTCCATGTATCTGATGGTGGTTATCGTGGCGTTTATCGCCGTGGTGCTGCTGACTTCATTCCGCGTGAGCAACAAACCGCACGTAAACGTATATCTTTCGGGCGTGGGAACCGACAATTACCGCCATTTCCGCGGCTCGATGGGACACGAGGTGAAGGCCGAAAAGCGCAATTGGTACTCGGAGGACGCCCTTGGCGAGAAGCGTATTGGCCCCGCGGGTAGCGTCGTGTGCTGCAGCATTATCTTGTTTGCGCTGCTGTGTTGCGCGTGGATTGGGCCCGAGAGACTTGCCATGAGTGCGCCCTCGGTGTTGCGCGGTAAGTATTTTGAAGGTTCGGGTGTCGTGGGCATATTTATTGGTACCGTGGCGTTTGCCTTGATTGCGCCGCTTGTGGGTGGCCTGATCGACGGCCTTGACCGCAAGCTTTCGGCCCGCATGCAGGGCCGTGTGGGCCCGCGCCTGCTGCAACCGTTCTACGACGTTGCCAAGCTGCTGCGCAAGGCTCCTGCCAGCGTAAACACCATGGACGATACCTATATGGCATGCGCGCTCATCTTTACCGTCGTGGGCGGCGGCATCTTTGTGTCGGGTTCCAACACGCTGCTGTGCGCTTTTATGGTTACGCTCGCCGCGATCTTTGTGGTGCTGGCGTCCGCCTCGACGCAAAGCCCGTTTGCCCAGGTTGGTGCCGATCGCGAGCTGCTGCAGGTTATGAGTTACGAGCCCGCCGTTCTGCTGATGAGCGTGGGCCTCTACCTTGCCACCGACAGCTTTGATTCCATCGCCGTGACGGGGCAGTCGGCGCCCATCATCGTGTACAGCGCGCCCATTTTCCTTGCGCTGCTCGCGGTGCTCACCATCAAGCTGCGTAAGTCGCCGTTTGACCTTTCGTACTCGCATCACGCGCATCAGGAGATTGTCCAGGGCGTCGCCACCGAGATGAGCGGCAGCACGCTGGCCAAGATGACCCTTATGCACTGGTGCGAGACCGTGCTGTTTTTGATGTGGGTGGGCATGTTCTTTGTCTGGGACAACCCGGTGAGCTGGGTGGTCGCCCTGGTCGTGATGGTCGCGACGTATTTTGTCGAGGTACTGATCGACAACACCTTCGCCCGCAGCACCTGGCGCAGCTGCTTTAGGCTCGGATGGGGCGTGGCGCTGGTGTTTGGCCTGCTCAACCTTATGCCCATCCTCGTCGACGTATTTATTTAGGAGGCGGCATCCATGGATCATAAAATGTCGCGCTCGCCGTGGGTTATTCATTACGACGGCTCGAGCTGCAACGGATGCGATATCGAGGTGCTGGCCTCGCTCACGCCACTGTTCGATGCGGAACGCTTTGGCGTGGTCAACACCGGCAACCCCAAGCATGCGGATATCTTTTTGGTGACGGGCTCGGTCAACGCGCAGAATCTGCCCGTCGTGCGCCAGATCTACAACCAGATGCTCGAGCCCAAGTGCGTGGTGGCGTGCGGCATTTGCGCGTGTTCGGGCGGCGTGTTCCGTGATGCCTATAACGTGATCGGCGGCGTGGACCGCGCGATTCCCGTGGACGTGTACGCGCCCGGGTGCGCCATTCGTCCCGAGACGGTGATCGATGCCATCGTGGAGGCGTGCGGCATCCTGGACCAGAAGGAGGCCGTGATGCGCGCCGGCGGCGACCCGCTCACCGTGGGCGGCGCCGCAACCTGGGACGGCGGCGTTGAGCTGGGCGAGGACGGGTTTGTGGCTGCTGCGGCTGCCGGTGACGTACCTGCCGGGAAGCCTGCCGCGCCCGTCGCTGGCGACGCACCTGCTGAGACGCCCGCCGCTGCAAAGGAGGCCGAGTAATGCAAAAGGCAATCTATACCATCGTTGGGATCGACGAGCTCCTGTCGCATGTCCAGGCGCTTAAGGGCGTCGGTGCGCGCTTTGTGCAAATGCACGCCGAGCGTAACGTCGACGACGGCTCGTATCGCTTGGTCTATACGTTTATCAACGTTCGTGCTGCTCAGGAGCATATTGCGCAGGGCGGCAGCTATGCGATCGAGAACCTGGTGGTCGAAGGCATCGACCAGTACCAGGAGATTCCGTCCATCAGCTCGTATTATCCGGCGGTATTCCCGTTTGAAAACGAAGCGCACGATCTGTTTGGTCTTGCCATCACCGATATGCAGATTGACTTTAAGGGCTTTTTCTACCAGGTCTCGACTGCCGAACCCATGAGCGTTATCACGCCCGAGGTGAAGGCCGCGCGCGAGAAAGCCATGAAGGTCCGTGCCGCCGCCGAGGCCAAGGCGCGCAAGGCCGCTGCCGAGAAGGCCGCCGCGGCTGCGGCTGCTGCAGGGGAGGGCGTTGCGGGCGCCGGCGATGCCGCGGGCGCCGCTGCTCAGCCCGCTGCGGCTGCCGGCTCCGATGCTCAGCACGATGGGGCTGCTGCGAAGGCGGCGCTCAAGGCCGCCGAGATGGAGGCAAAGCTCGCCGCCATGGATCCTGAGAAAGCGGCCAAGGTCCGCGCGGCGCTTGCCGCCAAGGCCGCCCGCGACAAGCAGAAAAAGGAGGCGTAAGGCCCATGGCACATCGCTCCGTTATTCCGTTTGGACCGCAGCACCCGGTGCTGCCCGAGCCGCTTCATCTGGACTTGGTGATCGAGGACGACCGCGTTATCGAGGCAATTCCACAGATCGGCTTTGTGCACCGCGGGCTCGAGAAGCTCACCGAAAAGCGCGACATGCATCAGTTTGGCTACATCGCCGAGCGCATCTGCGGCATTTGCGCCGTGGGCCACAGCTGCGGCTATGCCAGCGCCTGCGAACGCATGCTTGACATCGAGGTGCCCGGCCGCGTGCAGTATATTCGCACCATTCTGCACGAGCTTTCGCGCGTTCACTCGCATTTGCTGTGGCTGGGCCTGCTTGCCGACGCCTTTGGCTTTGAGGCGCTGTTCTATCGTTCGTGGACCCTGCGCGAGCAGATTCTCAAGATTTTTGAGAGCACGTGCGGTGGTCGCGTGATTCTGTCGATCAACGAGATCGGCGGCCTTAAGCACGACATTGAGGATTCTGAGCTGGCGGGTATTGTCCAGACGCTCGATGCCATGCGCCCCGACTACGAGGCCCTGGTGCATACGTTTTTGGACGACGCCAGCTGCGGCGAGCGCCTGCATGGCGTGGGCGTGATCAGCAAGAAAGATGCACTGGAGCTTTCGATGGTCGGCCCGTTCGGCCGCGCCTCGGGCGTGGATTACGACGTGCGCATGTTCGGTGACGGTGCCTATGCGGACCTGGCTGCATTTGAGCCCATCGTTGCTACCGATGGCGACTGCTATGCCCGCTGCCAGGTGCGTTGCGCCGAGGTCACGCAGGCCATGGACATTATCAAGGAGCTTGTCGGCAAGATTCCGCACGACGGCATCGGCGGGCGTACCAAGCTCACACCGG
Organism: uncultured Collinsella sp.; assembly: GCA_902475445.1. Taxonomy (GTDB): domain Bacteria; phylum Actinomycetota; class Coriobacteriia; order Coriobacteriales; family Coriobacteriaceae; genus Collinsella. Next base: position 34,293 of record CABRZN010000004.1, on the reverse strand, counting down.
CCGACGGCGCGCGCGGCGAGGTTGTGATTGAGCAGCCGCGCGGCGAGGCGTATTACTATGTGCGCGGCAACGGCACCAAGAACCTGGACCGTTTCCGCGTGCGCACGCCGACGTCGCAGAACTTGGCGGGTCTGACGCATGCGCTGCAGGGCGTACTCCTTGCCAACGTGCCCATGATTATCCTGACCATCGACCCCTGCATTAGCTGCACGGAAAGGTAGGCGCGGCATGAGTTTGCTGACATTTGCCAAGACGGCCTTGGGTTCTATGGTCAAGCAGCCGGTAACGGTGTGCTATCCGCAGGAGAAGCTCGCGGCACCCGAGCGCTTGCGCGGGCATATCGTCAATGACATGGATGTGTGTATCTGCTGCGGCATGTGTGCGCGTCGCTGTCCGGCGGGCGCGCTCGCGGTCGATCGCAAGGGTGGAACGTGGTCGATCGACCCGTATGCCTGCGTGGTGTGCGGTGAGTGCATCGAGAGCTGCCCCAAGCACTGCCTGACTATGGACACCGCCCGCACCCCAGTCGCAGCGGACAAGACTCCCACAGTAGAAACCAAACCGGAATAGCGCCGGAATAGAGCTGGAATAGGGGCCGGTGGGGCAAAAATGCCCCACCGGCCCCGCGCTTGGGCGCGCGGTTGGGTCATCTCGAACAAAACTATGCCGGTTTACTACGATGAATCGCCAATCTCCCACCACACCGCATTTGGTAAAAACAAAACTGCAGGTAGACGGCTTGCGATTTTGTGAAAAAAGCGAGTGCGGTCGGGGACCCCGTATTTATCGTAGTAAACCGGCATACTTTTGAAATGACACCGCATCGGTAACAGCCCCTAATCCCCCGGGGACGGAGGAAAGCGGACCATTTTGGCCTTGCAAGGGCGTCTGCGCAACCCGTCCGCCACGAAATGGGCCCATCTACTACGTTTGGGCGGCCACCCTCAACCACAGCGAAAAGCGAGAAAAGAAAACCGCAGGTAGATGGCCTGCGGTTTTTCGTAAAACACTGGTATGGTCGGAGGTATCGGGTCAAACGTAGTAGACGGGCCGGTTTCGTGGCGAGCACCATCAATTGATCCCCCGGGGACGGAGGAAAACGGATCATTTTGGCCCGTCGGCTCCGAGTCGCACCTGTTTTCCTGCGAAAACGCTGTGTCTCAACTTTGGTGAGACATTTGTCTCACGCCTAAAAACGAATCTGGAACGTGTGTCACCTGCCCTAATTGTGTCTCATTCCGTAACTTTAGGCTGATGCAAGGTCTAATCCTGCGAGAAGGGAGATACGATGGGTAAGTACACGAGGGGTCTCTTGGCGGTGATACTGGCCGTAGTGCTGGTGTTGCCAGCCGCAGCATTTGCCATGCTGCCCGAGGCCAACGCCAGGTCCAGCACAGGAATGGACGGACCGACAATGAGCGGGCCGACGGTCGTCGACCCCGACACCACCGGACGCTGGGAAATCTGGGCGGCCGGCCACAGCGGTAATAAAGTAACGACCCAAAACGTCGGTCGAATCTGGACCGACAAGACGGTCATGGCAACCGGAGAAAACGAAGAGTCGGATTTCTTGACTACGCTTTCGGCGATGTCCTCGACGTCTAATTCAAAGGTGACGGTTACCACGCCGCTTGACATCGTGATGGTGCTGGATGCATCTGGCTCGATGAATGATCCTATGGGCGGTGGAGATTCCACCAAGCGTATCGATGCACTGAAGAACGCTGCGAACAGCTTTATCGACACCATCGCCAAACAAAACGAAGGTATCGAGGGTGTCGATAGGCAGCATAAGGTTGCCATTGTTAAGTTTGCGGGTGATGAGACCGATAAGGTCGGAAACGACACGTACCGCTCCGGCGGCCATAGCTACAACTATTCGCAGACAATGCAAGAGTTGACGGCGTGCACGGTTGGCGGCGCAAAGGGTCTTAAGGGAACGATCGATTCCATCAAGCCTGCTGGCGCTACGCGTGCCGATTATGGTATGAAACAAGCCGAGAAAAACATCAAAACTTCTGGTCGCGCAGACGCCAAGAAGATCGTTGTGTTCTTTACCGACGGCACGCCGACAAGCTTCAGCGAGTTTGATTCGGGCGTCGCTAACACTGCCGTGACGGCTGCCAAAAACATGAAGGACGGCAAGGCCACCGTTTATACCATTGGCATCTTTAACGGTGCGAACCCCAATGCCAGTGTCCAAGATTCGAAGACAAGCCAAGAGAACAAGTTCATGCAGGCCGTATCGAGTAACTACCCCAATGCCACGGCATGGGATACTCACGGTGCGCGCGCAGAAAACTCCGACTACTACAAGTCGGCGACCAATGCAGAAGAGCTCAAGAAGGTCTTCGACGACATCTCACAGGCCATTACGTCGGAAGCGCCTCACCCGACCGAAATCGAAAAGGGTTACGACGCGACCAAGTCCGGCTACATTACGTTTACCGATGAGCTGGGCGACTTTATGCAGGTCGACGGTTTTATATACAACGGCACGACGTTTGACAAGCCGACAAAGACCGAGGACAACGTCGACACCTACACATTCACGGGTGATGCCGCGAACCTGGTCATCACCGTTCAGCATGCCAAAGAGGGCGAGCCCCAGACCGGCGATATCGTAACGGTCAAGATTCCTGCGTCGTTGATTCCGCAGAGCCACTTTAAGAACGAAGACGGCAAGCTTTCGGTCGACAGCGCTCAGCCTATCCGCGTGAAGTACACCTCGAGCGTGAAGAGCGTTGCGCTCGACAACCTGTTTACGCCCGAGAAGGTCACGGGGCTCAAGGACTACATCGAGCATAATACGACCGTCGTTGACGGCGCCAATACCGTAAGCTTCTTCGCGAACAAGTGGAGCGGCGGTGCGATGGGCGATACGGTTGCGACCTTTGAGCCTGCCGACACCAACCGCTATTACTATTTCCAGAAGCAGACGCCCATTTACACGGATAAGGCTTGCACGCAGCCTGCAAAGGGGCCCGCGCTGGCTGGCGAGGTTACCTATTACTACAAGGACGAGTTTGAGGAGCAGGGCGAGAACGGCGAGGCCAAGCCCGCCACCGCCGTCATCGAGTTTATCGGTGGCGACGCCGCGAAGTTCGATGGCGCGATTGTTCCCGATGAGAACGGTAACTTGGTGTTTACCGTGGGAACCGCACGCCTGGCCTTTATCGATGAGCTCCATACCACCAAGGATAGCGTGGGCGGCAACAACACCCGTACCGCGACCGACGTACTCAATCCCAAGTGGAACAACATATCCGCAAAGGCTACCGCGACGCATGTCAACTCCTACCTGGGCAACAACGGCAAGATTAGCTATAAGTACGACATGACGCCGGCAACGGTGGATACCAAGGCCGACTTTGGCCTGACCAAGGTGCTCGAGGGCCGCAACTGGACGAAGGAGGACACGTTTGAGTTTGGGCTGACGCCCGTGGACGGCGCCCCGATGCCCGAGTCCGCGACAGCGCCCGTGGCTGTGTCTGTGACCAAGGGCGATCTGGACAATGGCAAGGCGGCCATTAACTTCGGCACGATCAAATACAACGAGCCTGGCACGTATGTCTACAAGGTCAGCGAAAAGAACGCCGGGACCACGGTTGACGGCATTGCCTACAGCAAGAACGTTGCGAAGATCACCGTGACGGTCACGCCCAACAAGAAGGGCGTGCTCAGCGCTGACGTGAAGGTGGCCTGGAGCGAAGCCGACGAGACCGAGTTCAAGAACGTCTACACTGCGGAGCCTGTTGAGTCCAGCGTTACCGACAAGATTGACGTGACCAAGTCCCTGACCGGGCGCGACCTTACGGCCGGCGAGTTCAGCTTTGAGCTGCGCGAGATTAAGGGTGAGGACTCTGAGCTTATCGAGACCGTTGCGAACGCTGCCGATGGTAAGGTGACGTTCAGCCCCATCAAGTACACCGAGATCGGCCAGCACACCTATACGCTGCATGAGGTCAAGGGCAATGCCGGTGGTATCACCTACAGCACCGCCGAGTACACCATCGTGACGACCATTGCCGACAACGGCAAGGGCCAGCTGGTGGCTACGCACGAGCTGAAGGATGCCAAGGACGTCAAGGACGTCAAGAGCATCGAGTTCAAGAACGCCTACACCACGAATGCTGTCAAGGCATCGCTTGTGGGCAAGAAGAATCTGCAGGTTCTCGACGACCTGACCCCGGCCGACATCACCGGCAAGTTTACCTTTACCGTGACCGGCGAAGAGGGCGCGCCTATGCCTGCGAGCACGAGCGTGCACAACGACGCCGACGGCAAGGTCGACTTTGGCAAGATCACCTTTACGCTCGACGACCTTAACAAGGCCCTGGGTGAGAAGTCCAAGAAGCGCGAGCACACCTTTACCTACACCGTGACCGAGTCCGGCGAGGTCGCTGGCGTGACCAACGACGCCACGCTGTCGCGCAAGGTTTCCTTCACCGTGACCGATAACGGCAAGGGTAAGCTGAGCGTATCCCGTAACCCGGACGGCGATGCGGCATTTACGTTCACCAACACCTATAGTGTGAAGCCTGTCGAGACGAGCGCCACCGACCAGATCACCGCGACCAAGGTCCTGACCGGTCGCGAGCTCAAGGGCGGCGAGTTTAGCTTCGAGCTCGTCGAGGGCGACAAGGTCGTCGCCAAGGGCACCAACGCCGCCGACGGCAAGATTGCAATGGACAAGATCACCTACGACAAGCCCGGCAAGCACACCTACACGCTGCACGAGGCCAACGGCGGAACCACCAGCAAGGGCATCACCTACAGCAACGTCAAGTACACCATCGAGACCACCATCACGGACAACGGCGACGGCACCCTCAAGGCCGAGCATGTCCTGAAGGACGCGAAGGGCGCCACGGCTGCGACCTTCGAGAACTCCTACAGCGTGACCCCGACCGATGCAGACCTCGACTTTGGCCTGAGCAAGGCTGTCGATGGTCGCGCTTGGACGGACTCCGACGAGTTCAGCTTTACCATTACCGCCGCCGAGGGCACCCCGCTGCCCGACCCCGCAACCGTGACCGTGAGCAAGAAGGACGCGAAGGACGGCATTGCCGCCATCAAGTTCGGCAAGATTCGCTACACGGCCACCGGAACCTACAAGTACGAGATCCGCGAGAACGCGGGCAGCACGGTCGGCATGACGTATGACGCGCATGTCGCAACCGCCGAAGTGACCGTGACCGAGAACGGCGATGGCAGCCTGACCGCCAACGTCACCAAGAAGGAAAACGGACGCTTTACCAACACGTACCGCACTGAGCTTAACTACACCGCTGCCGGCGGTCTGTGGCTCAGCAAGTATCTGGACGGCCGCCCCATGACCGAGGGTCAGTTCACCTTTACCGTGACACCTGCTGACGACGCTTCGGCTCGCGCGCTCGGTCTGCTGCCCGGGGCTAATAGCTTCAAGTCCCCCGCAGCGGCAGAGGCAACGGTCGGACTGATCGACATTCTGGCTGGTCATGAGGTTATTTTTACGCAGGCTGACGCCGGCAAGACCTTTACGTACACCGTGGCCGAGAAGAACGACGGCCAGCCCGGTTACACCTACGACGACGCCGTGCGCACGGTGACGATCGCCATTGCCGACGACACCGCCGGCACGCTCACTGCTACGACGACCGTTTCCGGCGGTCCCGAGGGCACGCATGAGATGGTCCACAAGAGTGGCGAGAACAAGGTCGAGAAGGCCCTGGTGCCGTTCCACAACAGTTACAGCGCTACGACCAACACGCCTGGCGGCACCGCCGCTCAGGTCGTTGCCACCAAGACTCTGACCGGCCGCCCGATGGCCGACGGCGAGTTCTGGTTCGGCATCGCCTATCAGGGTGAGCTTGTGGCATACGAAAACCTCAAGCCCAATATCGGCGGGCACGTGAGCTTTGATACGCTGCACTACGACACTAAGATGCTTGCTAATCTTGAGGCTGCTGGGCTTGCTTATCGTACCGATAAGGACGGTAAGCTTGCCTGGACCATTAACTACACGGCCTACGAAGATTTATTCGGGCTGCCGAATGGCGTTTCCGCTACAACGTGGAGCTTTGGCTTTAAGGTTATCGTCGTCGACAACGGTGACGGTACCCTGACGGCAACGGTCGACTACGGCGGCGTCGAGCCCTTGTTCGAGAACGTCTACGGCGCCGAAGCCGTCGATGCCGCGCTCACCGGCACTAAGAAGCTCCAAGCTGCCGAGGGCCTGACCCCGGCTGACATCACGGGCAAGTTCACCTTTACCGTGACCGCCGACGAGTCTGGTGCCCCGATGCCCGAGCGCACGACTGCAACCAACGACGCGGCCGGCAACGTGGACTTTGGCAAGATCCACTTTACGCTCGAGGATCTCAACCGCGCCCTGGGCGTGACGGACGATGCGACCGATAAGGCCGAGGCGGACGAAGCTGACGAGGCTGAGGCCGACGAGGCAGAGGCTGAAGAGGCCGACGCCGGCGCTGATGCCGACACCGACGAGTCCAACGACGAGTCCGAGCCCGCAGCCCCCACTGATCCGCGCTCGCACACCTTTACCTACACGGTGACCGAGTCCGGTAGTGCCCCTGGCGTGACCAACGACGCCAACGCCACGCGCAAGGTTTCCTACACCGTGACTGACGACGGTGCCGGACATCTGAGCGTCATGCACGAAGGCGATGACGGTGCGGCCTTCACATTCACCAACACCTACAGCGTGACGCCCACCGATTCTTCCGTGACCGATCAGGTCAAGACGGTTAAGCGTCTGACCGGACGCGACCTTGCGGCTGGCGAGTTCACGTTTGATCTGCTCGAGGACGGCGTGGTTGTCGCTAGCGGCACCAACGACGCCAACGGCACCGTTACGCTGAGCCCGATCCGCTACGAGGCACCCGGCACGCACACGTACACGCTGCGCGAGGCTTGCCCCAACGCGCTCGGCCTGTACAAGGGCGTCACCTATGACAGCGCGACCTACACCGTCGTGACCACCGTCTCCGACAATGGTGACGGCACGCTGACCGCGACGCACAAGCTCGAGGGAACCACCGAGTCGGCTGGCTTTACCAACAAGTATCACGCCATGCCCACTCAGGTCTCCATCGGCGCCATCAAGGTGCTTGAGGGACGCGAGCTCAAGAAGGACGAGTTCAGCTTTAAGCTCGTTGGCGAGGGCATCGAGTCCACCGTCACCAACGATGCCGACGGCAAGATCAACTTCGACAAGTTCGAGTACGACGAGCCTGGTACGTACGTCTACACCATCGCCGAGGTCAAGGGCGACGAGGTCGGTATGACCTACGATAAGTCCGTCTTTACCGCGACCGTTAACGTGGCCGATGACGGCGAGGGCGACCTAAAGGCGAACGTCGCCTTTACCAAGGGCGACAGGAGCGTCGAGGGTATCGTGTTCAACAACACGTACAAAAAGCCCGAGACGCCCGTGCCGACGCCCGATCCCGGCACGCCCAAGACCGTGACGAACATCGTCAAGACGGTCAAGGGTTTCCTGCCCACCACAGGCGACCAGCAGGCTGCTGCTCTGCTTATGGCATTTGTCATCGCCATGGCCGGCGTCGGAGCCCTGGTCTGGGGTATCCGTAAGCGCTAGGCACGTCGACAGCGCCCGGGGCCAAAAGGCCCCGGGCGGCCGGTAGGGCTAAATCCCGACCTACTCCTACCCCCAGCCGCCACGGAGGCATCTCCCTCCTCCGTGGCGGCGCTTTTGTGCGTTGGGGAGGAGGGCGCGCCACGAAACCGGCCCATCTACTACGTTTAGCTTCTTACCCACAACCATGCCGAAAAGCGCGAAAACAAAACCGCAGGTAGAACGCCTGCGGTTTTGTTCAAAACGAAGGTATGGTCAGGGGTATCGAGTCAAACGTAGTAGATGGGCCGATTTCGTGGCGGGCGCCGTCAGTCGATCTCCGCGGGCGGAAGAAAACGGATCATTTTGGTCCCGCGAGGCTTGCGGAGGCGCTCGTGCAGGGCCGCCCGAACAAAACTATGCCGGTTTACTGCGATGAATTCGACATTCCCGACCATGATTGCATTTTTCTAAATATCACAAACGTTCTACCTGCGGTTTTGCAAGCGCGCAATTTGCCGTGGTCGAAGGTGGGCGATTCATCGTAGTAAACCGGCATAGTTTTGAAATGGCATTAAATCGGTGGCAGCCATTTTGCTCTGTCGGAGCGGTCGACCGGCGGTCAATTACCCTCGCAGGTAGGCGATGGCGATTTGGGTGCGGTTGCGCAGGCCCATTTTGGCAAGGATCGAGCTGATGTGGTTGCGCACCGTGCCTTCGCCCATGTAGGCCGTGGCGGCGATTTCCTTGTTATCGAGGCCGCGGGCGATGAGCTCGGCGACTTCGAACTCGCGGTCGGTCAGGCCGGCAAAGGCCGCGGGCCGGCGGGTCGCACCGGCCTCAGCGTTCGCCCCATCAAAGTCGACATCCTCGATCGCCTTGCCCTCGAGAACACGCTTGCCAGCCATGACCTGCGCCAACGCCGGAGGAATAGCGGCGACATCGGTTTTAATCAGGTAACCGCGGGCGCCCAGCTTGAGCGCCGATACAATGTACTCGTCATCCGAGAATGTCGTCAGAAACACCACGCGTGCCGCGGGGTCGTGCTCAAGGATTTCGCGCGCCGCCGAAAGGCCGTCGCGCCCCGGCATCTGAATGTCGAGCAGTGCAATATCGGGTGTGTGCTCGGCGTAGAGCGCCACCGCATCGTCGCCATTGGCGCCGGTGCCCGCCACTTCGATTTGCGGCTGGGCGCCCAGGATAATCTTGAGCGAATCGACCACCAGGCGGTCGTCGTCGACAACGATGAGCCTCATCGGTCCTCATCTCCTTGCTGCTTGGGAACGGTGGCAAACACGCGCCAGCCGCCGACGCCGGCGCGCGGACCGGCGGTGAAGGTGCCGCCAAGCGCCTCGATGCGCTCGCGCATGGAGGAAAGCCCCATGCCCTCCGCGGCGCCGCGGCTGCTTGCTTGGACCCCGCCCACGCCATCGTCGGTAACGATGAGCTGGTAAAACGACGGATGCTCCATGCATCGTACGGTGACAGCATGGGCGCAAGCGTGGCGCATGGTGTTGGAGAGCGCCTCGCGCAGGACTGCCGCAAAGCAGTTGGCGACGTTTGCGGGCGCATGTTCGGTCATAACTTCAAGCTCAATCTGCGGGCCGCCGTCCGAGCGCGCGCCTTCAACAATGCGTTCGAGCTGCACGGAAAGGTCGACGGCGTTGTCGTTGAGCGCGTGGACGCTGGTGCGTACAAGCTGGAGCGCCTCGTCAACCGTGCGTTTGACGTCGGCAAAATCGGCGGCGACGCCGGGCTCGTCGGCGTGGACCACGCGCAGGGCTTCGGCCTGCAGTGAGGCGCGCGTGAGTTGGTGGCCCACGTTATCGTGGATCTCGCGCGCGATGCGGGCGCGTTCGGCGAGCGTCGCGAGCTCGACTTCGTAGTCCTGGCGGTCGGCAAGATCGCGGTTGCGCGCTTCGAGCGCGAGGGCTCGTTCCTGCAGCTCGTCGCGGGTGCGGCGCATGCGCTGCTGCTCGCGCTCCAACTGGGCGGTACGTAGCGATAGCAAGGTGGCGACAACCGAAAGGATGGCGGTCAGCAGGAGTGTTCGGGCAGTGAGCGCGTCGGCGCGAAGGTCCGCGACGAGCGCAAAGACAAAGGCGACGCCAATGCCCAGCGCGACCCAGGCGTGCTCGCGGCGCACCCGCCGCGCGATGTCATAGAGGGCGAGCGGCGCAAACGGCACGAACGGCGGCACGAAGACAGCCACGATGATGTAGGCGTAGCTCGCGGCCTCGCTTGCACGGTGGGCGCGGTTTCCCTGTGCGACCTCGCCCAGTGAGGTGGCAATAACGCCAAGGCAAAACGCCGCGACCAGGCGAGCGTCCACAGCAAGGCCCATGGCGGCCGCAATGCAGCACGCCAGCACAATCGATTTGTCGAAAAGCCTGTTCATACGGGTATTGTACGCGAAGCCGCGCGTGGTGGAGGGGCCGCCTGCGCAACTGTGACATTCCTCCCGCGCGGCAAAGCGGCGTCAATCGCTCGCGCGAGCGGGGGTTTCGCCTCCGCCCCCCGCACTCGTGACAAAGCTCACTGGTGCGCGCCGGCGGCTCCTGCGATGATGCAATCGTACCGGGCCGCAATCAACAGAAGGGCCGCCTCATGACAGACATCGTCCACGTCGAAAACCTCGTCAAGCGCTATGACGATCTTATTGCGCTCGACCACTTTAACTTGAGCATCGCCCCCGGCGAGATCTTTGGTCTGCTCGGCCCCAACGGCTCGGGCAAGACCACGTCCATCAACTGTATTCTGCAGCTGCTTGCCTACGACAAAGGCACCATCGAGCTGTTCGGCGAGCCCATGATGCCCGCCCGCTACGACCTCAAGCGCCGCATGGGCGTGGTGCCGCAGCAGGTGGCGGTGTTCGACGAGCTCACCGTGCGCGAGAACATCGACTATTTCTGTAGCCTTTACGTCAGCGACCGCAAGCGCCGCAGTGCGCTCGTGGACGAGGCGATCGACTTTGTCGGTCTGGGCGACTTTGCCAAGTTTCGCCCCGGCAAGCTCTCGGGCGGCCTGGCGCGTCGCCTCAACATTGCCTGCGGCATCGCGCACAAGCCCGAGCTCATCTTCTTTGACGAGCCCACGGTGGCGGTCGACCCGCAGAGCCGCAACGCCATCCTGGAGGGCATCTGCCGCCTGCGCGACGAGGGCGCCACGGTGGTGTATACCAGCCATTACATGGAGGAAGTCGAGCAGATTTGCAGCCGCATCATGATCATGGACGGCGGCCGCGTGCTGGCGCAGGGCACCAACGACGAGCTCAAGCGCATGATTCAGATGGGCGAGCGCGTGACTGTCGAGGTTGGCGCCGTCGAGGCTGCCACGATCGAGCGGCTGCGCGCCCACGAGCACGTGCTCAGCGTCGAGCTGTCCGGCGGCGAGCTCGTCTGCACCTGCGAAGCGAGCCCGCACAACCTGGTCGACATCCTCGACACGCTGCGCGCTGCCGACGTGGCGCTCGGCCGCGTGTGGAGCGAGCCGCCGACTCTCAACGACGTGTTCCTCGAGATCACCGGCCGCGAGCTGCGCGACTAGGGGGCAGCCATGTTCAACACCATTATTATCACGGTCAAGACGCTGCTGCGCCGGCCGAGCACGTGGGTTTGGGGTGCGGTCTTTCCCGTCGCGCTTTCCACGATGTTCATGTTTATGTTTGCGAATCTGAGCTCCGACGGCACGGTCGACCCGGTGCCGGTGGCCGTCGTGGCGGATGAGGCTTGGGACGCCTCGACCTTTAAGGATGTGGCGACGTCGCTTGCCAAGGAGGGCGACGACCAGCTGCTCGAGATCCACGAGTGCGACGACGCAGCCGATGCGAACCGTGCGCTCAAGGCCGGCGAAGTCGCGGGCATCTACACGGTCGATGCTGCGGGCACGCCCAAGCTCACGCTGCTTTCGAGCTACGACGGCTCGCGTGCCTCGTCGGTGCTCACCGACCGCAGCATCCTTGAGACGGTGGCAAGCTCGTATACACAAAATGCCGAGCTCATGTCCCAGATTGCCCAAGACAACCCGGCGGCGCTCGCCGACCCGGAGGCGGTTGCGCGCGCCCTGTCGCTCGAGGGCGACACCCGCCGCGTAAGCCTGACACGCACCACGCCCGATGGCACGGTCATCTACTATTACGCGCTTTTTGGCCTGGTCGCGATGATGTCTGCCGAGTTTGCTGCCTTGAGCGTCGTCGATTTGCAGCCCAATCTGTCGGGCCTTGGCGCGCGCCGCTGCGTGGGCGGCCTTTCCAAGACGGCGTCGCTGGCCGGTATCTTTGTGGGCTCGTGGCTGGTTTCCTTTGCCTCGATGGCGATTGCGATTGGCTACGTGCGCCTGGTCGTGGGCGTCGACTTTGGCGGGCGCGAGGGACTGTGTCTGGTGGGCGGTGCCGCTTCCGCGCTTGCCGCCACGGGCTTGGGGCTCTTTGTGGGCACGCTTCCCGTTAAGGGCGGCAAGGCGTCCAAGTCGGGCATCCTCACGGGCTTTGCCACCACGTGCGCCCTGTTCGCCGGCCTCTACGGCGAGCCGGCGATGGCACTTGCCGACGACGTTGCCCGCGCCTGCCCGGCCGAGTGCTGGTTCAACCCCGTCAAGCTTATCTGCGACATGTTCAATCGCCTGTATTTCTTTGAGGACCTGGGCCCCTTTGCCGTTCGCGCCGGCGCGCTCGTCCTGATGGCCCTGGTGTTTGTCGCCGCCGCCACGCTGATCTTTGGAAGGAGCCGCTATGAGCACCTTTAAGACCGCGCTTCGCATGGCGCTGGCTCACCCGTTCTACCTGCTCATCTATACGGTGTTCATCTCGCTCATGGGCGTATTCATCGCGGCCTCGGTGAGCTGGAACTCGTCGCAGCTTACCGAGTACGAGCCCTACGACACCAACGTGATCGTGGTCGACCGCGACAATAGCGACCTTTCGCGTGCGCTTACCAAGCACCTGGGGTCGCGCTTCGAGCTGGTCACGGGCGTTGGCGACGACACATACGACCTTGCGGACGCGCTCTCCAAGAGCAACAGCGCCAAGGGCAGCGCCGACTGCGTGTTCTTTATCCCAGGGGGGTTTGAGGGCGACCTCGTTGCGGCCGCCCGTGCGGGGAAGGCCCTGCCCAAGCTCGATGTGACCTACGGCTCCGGCACCATGGCGGCGGCGCTTTCGTCTGCCGAGGCCTCGCGCTGGATCTCGCTTGCGGGCGCTGCGGCGGCCCTTGAGCCCGCCGCCTCCAACGGCGATGCCGCCAAGGCTGCCGAGCATGCCGCCGCGAAGCGCGCCGAGGTCGAGATCGAGCAGGTAAAGGTCGACTCGACTGCCGCCGCCACGCTCGAGTCGTATTTCAACTTTGGTGCGTACGCGATCATCTCGTCGGTCATCGTGTCGGTGGGACTGGTGTTCTCGGGCATGAACGAGCCCGAGCGCGTGCGCCGCATGGATGCCAGCCCGGTCTCTGAGCGCCAGCGTTCGCTCGCTGTGTTCGCGGCCGCCGCCGTGCTCACCGTCTGCATCTGGCTCGTGTCGAGCATGATGGGCGTCGTGGGCTTCGCCAGCGCGGTTGCCGAGGTCGGCGTGGGTCGCGTGTGCCTGGCGCTGGCGGCAACGTTTGCCCTAGCGTGCACGCCGCTGGCCGTTGGCTTTGCCCTGTCGAGCCTGGGCGCGCGCGAGGAGCTGCTCAACGGTGTGGGCAACCTGCTCGGCATGCTCATGACGTTTTTGGGCGGCGCCTGGATGCCGCTGTCGCTCATGGGCTCGGCCGTGCAGACGGTGGCGCACTTTGTGCCGACGTATTGGGTGAACGACGCGATCGGCAAGGCGCTCGCCGCGGACCTGACGTCCACCGTGCTGGGCGACATCGCCTGCGATCTGGGCGTCACGGTGCTCTTTGCCGCGGCCATCGCCGCCGTAGGCCTAGCCCTCGCGCACAACAAATCCCACGCCTAGACACCTACTCATTGGGGACAGACTTAAACGACCAAAAGTATTCATTGGGGACAGACTTAAATGACTAGCCATCGGGGGCAGATAAGGAGCGTCCCCAACTGCCGGGTGGCGAAAGAGCGTCCCTTGTGACTGGTCATTTAAGAACGTCCCCAATGACTAGTCTGAAACAAATCCCCACTCTCGCCCCAAAATAGTTCGCCAAGGTTTACTATTACGTTCATAAAGTAGTACTAGGCTAACAATGGGGGATACCATGGCAACGCAGGAAGCCTACGTCCAGGTTAAGGATCTCAAAAAGCACTACGGCGACGGTGATGCGCGCCTGACGGTACTCGATGGCATCGACACGTCCATCAACCGAGGCGAGATCTGCGTCATGCTGGGGCCCTCGGGCTCGGGCAAGTCGACGTTTCTTAACCTGATCGGCGGCCTGGAGGATGCCGACGCTGGCTCTATTTTGGTGGACGGCTGCGACCTCACGGTGCTCAAACCTACCGACCTGGGCGAGTATCGCCGCCGTGAGCTGGGCTTTGTCTTCCAGTTCTACAACCTGGTGCCCGATCTCACCATCAAGGAAAACATCGAGGTCACGGCACACCTGTCCAAAAAGCCGCTCAACATCGATGACCTGCTGCGTTCGCTGGGTCTCTACGAGCACCGCAACAAGTTCCCGCGCCAGGTTTCGGGCGGCCAGCAGCAGCGCTGCGCCATCGGCCGTGCGCTCGTCAAAAACCCGGGCCTGCTGCTGTGCGACGAGCCCACCGGTGCGCTCGACTATAAGACGTCCAAGGAAATCTTGCAGCTCATGGAGGATGTCAACCGCACCTACGGCTGCACCATCATCATCGTCACGCACAACGCCGCCATCGCCCGCATGGCCAACCGCGTGCTGCGCCTGCGCGACGGACGCATCGTCGAGGATGAGCTCAACGAGTCGCCCGTTGCGGCCGCCGAGCTCGATTGGTAGGCGGCGCCATGACACCTCTCGCAAAACGTCTCCCGCGCGAGCTGCGCCGCAATATCGGCAAGTACCTGGGCATCTTTTTGCTTATGTGCGGAAGCATCGCTCTCACCTCGGGCTTTTTGCTCGCGGCGCATTCCATCGGTTGCCTTATCGACGACATGCGCGATGCGTACACGATTGAGGACGGCCGCGTGACCACCTCCTTCGAGGCCACCAAAGACGAGCTCAAGGCCGCCGAGGACGCGGCCGACGACGTCGGCGGCGTCACGCTCTACAAGAATTTCTCCATCGACGCCATCATCAAAAAGACCGCCGGCGACGACGGCACCAAGCGCACGCTGCGCACCTATGCGCACCGCACCAAGGTCGATATCGCGTCCTACTGTGAGGGCAAGGAGCCCAAGACGGACGATGAGGTAGCCATCGACCGTGTCTTCGCCACCAACAACGACCTCGCCGTGGGCGATAAGGTTGAGCTTGAGGGTCGCGCCTACATCATCTGCGGCATCATGACCCAGCCCGATAGCCAGGCGCTGTTCCTCAACAATTCGGACTTTACGGTGAACACCATCACGTACGGCGTGGCCGAGGTCACCGATGGCGGCTTTGCCGCGCTCGAAGATGCCGGCGGCGCACCCGCCTACACCTACTCCTTCACCTTTACCGATCGCGACCTCCCCACCGCGGACCGCATCGACGCCGAGCAAGATATGGTCGAGGCACTGACCGACGCCGATGCGCGCGTGGACGATCTGATCGACGCCGATTCCAATCAGGGCATTGGCTATGCGCGCGATGACGTGGACGGCGACTCCATGATGTGGATGACGCTGCTCGACATCATCATCGTGATCATGGCGTTCGTCTTTGTGGTCCTTACCGACGCCACCATCGAGGAGGAGAGCGCCATCATCGGCACGCTGCTCGCCAGCGGCTATCGTCGACGCGAGATCGTGCTGCACTACCTTGCGCTTCCCGCTATCGTGGGCGTGGTCGCGGCGCTTTTGGGCACTGCGCTCGGCGTTGTGTTCTTTACCGAGCCCATGCGCAGTCTCTATTACGGTTCGTACAGCCTGCCGCCCTTCCAGGTGTACTGGAGCTGGGAGATCTTTGTGAAGTGCGCCGTGGTTCCCGCCGCCGCGCTCATCCTCATCACGCTGGTGGGCCTGCTTCGCAAGATGGGCAAGACGCCGTTGCAGTTCCTCCGTCACGAGGCGGGCGGCAAGTCGGGCACCAAGCGCGGCCTGCAGCTGCCGGAGCGCATGGGTTTTGTTTCCCGCTTCCGCCTGCGCATCTTCCTGCGTAATCTGGGCAACTTCGCCACGCTTTTCGTGGGCATTGCGTTTGCCTCGCTGCTACTGCTCTTTGGCCTGGCGATTCTGCCCACGATGACGCACTATGCGGACAACCTCGAGACAAGCCTGGTCGCCGAGCACCAGTACACGCTCAAGGCCCCGCTGGAACTCGAGGGCACCGCCGAGGAGCGCGAGCAATGGTCTGCACTCGAGCGCTTGCAGTCGGTTGACGGCGCGCTGCTTTCCGCCGCCCAGGATGCCGATGACGAGCTCGATGACGCGGCCGATGCGGCGCAGGCGGCAGCCGATGCCGCGACCGCATCTCCGTCTGCCGGGAGCCTGACCGCAGCGCAGGATGCGCTTGCCAAGGTCCAGGACAAGAAGGATGCGCTTTATGCGCGCCTCGATGACCTTGCCGATGCCCTCGGCTGCAACCGCGACGAGGCTATCGACCTGATCGACAAGGCCTCTAAGATCGACACTGACAACGACGATATCCACCCGGTCAACACGATCGACAACGGCGCGGGCGCAATCGCACAGGCCGAGAAATACGCTGTTTACCAGCTGCAATACGACCGCGGCGATGGAAATGGGCAGGAGACGATTTCCGTCTACGGCATCTCGCCCGATTCGCGCTATTGGAAAGACCTCAACGTTGGCGATGGGCGCGTCGTCTTTGGCGGCGGCCTGCTCGACAAGTTTGGCTGGAGCGAGGGCCAGAAGGTCACGCTCATCGACAAGTACGAGGGGGAGCATTATTCCCTTGAGTACGCGGGCAAGGACTGTGCCTGGGGCTCCAAGTCGGACATGAATATCTATATGAGTATCGACGACTTTAACGAGCTGTTCGGCAACGACGCCGCCTACTTTAACGGCTATGTGAGCGACGAGAAGCTCGACCTCGATGCTCGTTACTTTGCCGGCGACACCACGCCCGACGACATGCGGGCCGTGGGCGACCAGTTCATCGGCATGATGAGCAAAATGATCGGCATGATGGTTGGGCTCGCGGTGTTTATCTTCCTGCTGTTTATGTACCTGCTGACCAAGGCGGTGATCGACCACAGCGCCCGTTCGATCAGCTACATGAAAGTCTTTGGCTATCGCGATAGCGAGATCTCGCATCTGTACATCCGCTCGATCACGCTGTGCGTGGCGGCGTCGCTCGTGCTGAGCCTGCCGGTCATTATTGGCTCGCTCACGGCCATCTTCCGCTCGATGCTGCTCGCCTACAACGGCAATATCGAGATCTACGTGCCCGCTTGGTCCATGGCGGCGTGCGTGGGCATTGGCTTTGTGACCTACCTGGTCGTGGCGCTGCTGCACACGCGCTCCATCAAGCGCGTGAGCCTCTCCGAGGCGCTGAAGGTCCAGGAATAGAGAACCGCCCGCACGCGGGGGCACGAACCGAAGGAAGGGTGACCCCGCGTTATTTGCCCGCCAGGCCCGACGTGGGCAAACGCGCGCAACGTCAGACTTCCCCGAACAGAAGGAGACCCATGGCAAGATCGGCAGAGGAACTCAAGCAGCTCTCCATCAAGGAGTTCACCGAGGCGGCAAAGGTCTACGAATCCGGCCATGCCGGCATTTACGAGATGTGCAAGGACGACTATCCGCAAATGCTCGAGGAGCTTGAGCTCGAACCGTTCGAGGACGCGCTCGACGTGGGCTGTGGAACCGGAGCCGTCCTAGAACTGCTCCACGCCCGGTACCCCAGCAAGCACTTGACTGGACTCGACCTCACACCCGGGATGATCGATGTCGCCCGGGCAAAGCAGCTCGATAACGTCAGCTTTGTCGTCGGAGACGCGGAGGCACTGCCCTTCGAGCCCCGGAGCTTCGACGCCGTGCTCTGCTCCAACAGCTTCCACCACTACCCGCATCCGGAGAGGTTTTTCGCCGAGGTGGCACGCGTCCTTCGGCCCGGCGGGCGACTGGTCCTTCGCGACTACACCTCGAACGATGTCGCGGTCTGGCTCATGAACAACATCGAGCTACCGCTGGCACGCCTCTTGGGCCATGGCGACGTGCGCATCCTCAAGCTGTCCGAGCTACGCGCGCTCGTTGAGGAATCCGGGCTCACCCCGCTCAAGCTCGAGGCACAGAAGGGATTCCGCGCGCATCTGGTCGCGCGAAAGGGCTAGCGGTCCGCGCCAGGACGCTCCGTCACGCCAGGGCACGCCGCCAACGCCGCCACACCAGGGCACGCCATCAAACCAGATTGTGGCCACGCCAGAACGCGCCGCCAGACCAAGGCGCGCCGCCACAAACGTGACGGCGCGTCCCTCTTACCAGATGCCGATGATTCGCCGGTCTGCCGGTCGGGTTGGCAAGGACTGTCTCTATATGCCGGCCTTCGGGGACGTTCCTTTCCTGCCGGCACTTGGGGACTGTCCCCAACTGCCGGGTGGCGAAAGAGTGTCCCTTGCGACTACTCATTTAAGAGCGTCCCCAATGACTAGGTGCTGTACTTGACTTTAACTCTGCTTTAACTGGTACCATCCTCTTATGTCTGTAACGCCATATAGACCGAGGGGATAGATCTATGACCGCAACTGCACCCGCAGCACCCGCTAAGGTGTACTTCACCAACCTACGCACGCATGCTCGCGAGAGCCAGCTCGACAAGCTCAAGCGCCTCATTCGTCACGCCGGTATTGAGCAGATCGACTTCGAGAACAAGTTCGTCGCCATCAAGATTCACTTTGGCGAGTTGGGCAACCTGAGCTTTTTGCGCCCTAACTACGCCCGCGCCGTCGCGGATGTCGTGAAGGAGCTGGGCGGCAAGCCCTTCCTTACCGACTGCAACACGCTCTATGTGGGTAGCCGCAAAAACGCGCTCGAGCACATCGATACCGCCTATCAGAACGGCTTTACCCCGTATGCCACGGGTTGCCAGATCATCATCGCCGACGGCCTCAAGGGCACCGACGAGGCGCTCGTCCCGGTCGAGGGTGGCGAGTACGTGCGCGAGGCCAAGATCGGTCAGGCGCTCATGGATGCCGATATCGTGATCAGCCTCACCCACTTTAAGGGCCATGAGCAGGCCGGCTTTGGCGGCGCCATGAAGAACCTGGGTATGGGAGGCGGCAGCCGTGCCGGCAAGATGGAGCAGCATGCCGCCGGCAAGCCGAACGTCTCGACCGAGCACTGCGTTGGCTGCCGTGCCTGCGAAAAGATCTGCGCGCACAACGCTGTCTCGTTCGACGGTACCCGCGAGCGCGAGCTTGCCAGCGGCGCTACTCGCACGGTGCACGTGGCCGCTATCGACCACGATCGCTGCGTGGGCTGCGGACGCTGCATTGCGGCATGCAACCAGGACTGCATCAAGCCCGGCTATGACGCCGCGGCCGACGTGCTCAACTGCAAGATCGCCGAGTATACGAAGGCCGTTGTCGACGGCCGCCCGAGCTTCCACATCTCGCTTGCCATGGATATCAGCCCCAACTGCGATTGCCATCCCGAAAACGACACGCCTATCGTCAGCGATATCGGCATGTTCGCGAGCTTCGACCCGGTCGCCATCGACCAGGCCTGCGCCGATGCCGTCATGGCATCCGAGCCGCTGCCCAACACCGAGCTCACCGATAGCGCGGCCAAGATGGAGCACAACCACGAGCATCTGGAGGGCGAGCAGGCCAAGGACCCCTTCTGCATCACGCATCCCGACACCGACTGGCGCGTGTGCATCGCGCACGCCGAGAAGATCGGCCTGGGCACGAGCAAGTACGAGCTTATCGAGGTCAAGTAACACCTGTCTATTGGACATATTAAGCGCTTTTGTAGCGCAACGTTAGCAAAAGCCGCCCGTGAGCACATTGCCCACGGGCGGCTTTTTGGAAGTGCTAGGGGGTCAGATAGACCAGTAAACCGTCCTATTTCCTAAAAATACTCGTCGAGGAAGTTGTCGACCGTGTTCCAGTAGAGTTCGGGGTCGACCTGCGCGCTCTTGGCGTGGGTGGCGCCATGGATAGTGAGCTTTTGCTTGACCTTGCTGGCGCATGCGTCGTAGTTTTGGTCGAGCATGCTGTACGGCACAAAGGTGTCTTGGTCACCGTGGATAAACAGCATGGGAACCGTCGCGCGCTTGAGCTGTTCCACGCTGCTCGCCTTATGAAAGTCGTAGCCCGCGCGCACGTTGCATACCAGGTTTGCTACATCGAGCAAGGGAAAGCTGGGCAGGCCGAACACGTCCTTGAGCTGCAGAGAAAACTCGTCCCAAACACTCGTATAACCACAGTCCTCGATAATGCATTTCACGTTTGCAGGCAGAGATTCCCCCGCGACGTTCATAGCGGTTGCTGCACCCATCGACTCGCCAAAGACCAGGATGCGCGCCTCGGGGTCAGCCTGAACGATTCGCTCGATCCATGCGACGATATCGAGGCGCTCGGGCCAGCCCATGCCGATATAGTCGCCGCCGGAGCGCTCGTGGGCGCGGGCGGCAGGCGCGAGCACGTTCATGCCACGGTCGTGGAAGCGCTTGGCGTATCGAGCCATGCCGATGGGCTCGTTGGTATATCCATGCAGGCAGACGGCGTAATCGTGGGTGTTCTCCGAGGCAGCAAAATACCAGGCGGCGAGCTCGGTTCCGTCATCTGCGGTGAGGCCGCTGCTCTTGCGGTTCTCTTTAAACCATGCCCGCGCCTCGGCATCCTCGGCATCCGGCTGCTCACCTTCTTTGTCGTTCTTGCTATCCTGCATCATCTTCATGGTGTATGGCGCGCGGGGATTCAGCGCGAAGTCAAACAGAAAGTTGCCGGCAAACCCCAGCAGCGCGACAACGAGCACCAGCGCAACGACGCCGGCTATCTTGAGCTTTCGATGGGAACGTGCGTTTTGAGACATAAGAAGCTTTCCTATAAGATGTTAATACATCAACATTTAATGCAAGCGCATTATGGACGTTCGCCGTTGATGCGTCAACAGGCAAAGAATGGGTAAACAAAGGGTCACGTATGGTGCAAATTTCGCACGTACCTAGACGCTTTGATATAGTGTTGAGAACTCTTTACGTTGGAGGATGTAACCGGCATGTCCGATTCGAGCGACAGTTCTAAGCCGCGACCCAAGACCGCGGCCGTTCCACACTACACGGTGGGCGAGGAGATCATGAACTCCGTCACCCATGGTGTCGGCTGCCTGCTGGGTATCGCGGGCCTGGTGCTCCTGATCGTATTCGCTGCCCTGCGCGGCGGAGGCCCGGCCCACATGGCCGCGGCGATTGTCTATGGTGTCAGCATTATCCTCGAATACCTAGCTTCTACGCTCTACCACGCGATTCAGCCCGCGCGCGCCAAGCGCGTGTTTCGCATCATCGACCACAGCTGCATCTACCTGCTCATAGCCGGCAGCTATACGCCGTTTTGCCTCATCACGCTCGCAAACGACGGCGGCGCTGTGCTGTTCTTTGCCGTATGGGCCATCGCCATTATCGGCATCGCCCTCGAGTGTTTTATGCGCGAGCGTCAACCGCACTGGGTAAGCGGCCTGGTCTACCTGCTGATGGGCTGGCTCGTTGTCTTCAAGCTGCCCGAACTTGTGGCGCTGCTCAACCCCGTGGCACTTGCCCTGCTCGCCGTCGGCGGCGTGTGCTACACCGCGGGCGTGCCGTTCTATATCGCCAAAAACGTGCGCTATCTTCACAGCGTGTTTCATCTGTGGGTACTCGCCGGCAGCATCTTCCAGTTCATGGCGGTGATCCTCTTCGTAATCTAGCGATCGCGCCTGCGCCCGCGGGCCCGTCCGGGCGCCCGCCGGGTGCAACTGCCCTATCCGTCATCAACGTTTTGACCTGACGTCCCGAATCTTGGAGGTTCGAGAAACTCCCGATGGACATAACCATCTCCCTTATCACCACCCTCGTTTTGACCCTCATCAACGGCTACTTCTCTATGTCCGAGATGGCGCTCACCACGGCCAAGCGCGCCGTGCTGGAGCACGAGGCCGAGGAAGGCGACAAGCGCGCCGAGCGTGCCATTAAGCTAGCTGCCGACTCCGACCAGCTGCTCGCCACTATCCAGGTCGCCATCACGCTCGTGGGCTTCGCCTCGTCCGCCGTCGCCTCGACGAGTCTGTCCGACCCGCTCGCCACGTGGCTCATGAGTTTTGGCATCGCGCCGCTCTCCGCCATCGCGCGCGGCCTGGCGCCGGTCATCATCACCGTCGCGGTCGCCTTCGTGTCCATCGTGATCGGAGAGCTCGTCCCCAAGCGCATCGGTCTGGCCAACGCCGAGGGCGTGTCAAAGCAGGTCGTGGGGCCGTTGTCGTTTTTCCAAAAGATCGCCCGTCCGCTCGTGTGGCTGACCGGCGCTTGCTCCGATGGCCTGGCCCGCATCCTGCGCATCAAGAGCGCCGACGACCGCCAAAACATCTCGGAGGAAGAAATCAAGTACATGGTCTCGGAGCAGGACGACCTGCTCGACGAGGAAAAGCGCATGATCCACGAGATCTTTGACCTGGGCGACACCGTTGCCCGTGAGGTCATGGTGCCGCGCGTGGACACCACCATGTGCGAGGACGACGAGACGGTCGCCGACGTGCTGTCCACCATGCGCCAGACCGGCTTCAGCCGAATCCCCGTCTATCACGAGGATCCCGACAACGTCGCGGGCATCGCGCACATCAAGGACCTGATTCAGCCCGCGCTCGACGGCAAGGGCGACCAGCCCATCGCCGGCTTTTTGCGCGACGCCACCTTTGTGCCCGACACCAAGGACATCCTGCCGTTGCTGTCCGAGATGCAGACCTCGCACGACCAGATCGTGGTGGTCGTGGACGAGTACGGCGGCACGGCCGGCATTATCACCATCGAGGACATCGTCGAGGAGATCGTCGGCGAGATCGAGGACGAGTTCGACCCCGACAACAAGTACCTCACGCGTCTTTCGCGCCGCGAGTGGCTCGTTGATGGGCGTTTTTCGTGCGATGACGCGATTGAGCTTGGTTGGCCGCTCGAGGAAAGCGATGATTATGAGACCATCGCCGGCTGGATCTTGGAGCTTTGCGACTCGGTGCCCGACATCGGAGAGGTGTTTGAGGTTGCGGGGTACAAGTTTAAGGTGCAGTCGATGCGTGGCCAGCGCATCTCGCTCATTCGCGTGATCGCTCCGGCCGAAACCGATAAGAAGGATTCCGAGTCTTCGTCAGAGAAGCCGGCGGCGTCGGGTGCGGGCTCTGTGGACCCGCACGATGGCGACGAGTAGGGCAAGGAAGAGTAGGGGAGAGTTATGGCAGGCCTGTTCAACATCCTTAAGGTCACCGTCAGCGAGGACAAGATCTGCGCGCATGTGCTGGTGAACCCCGGCATGCCGCTCATGACCTCGGAGGATATCGAGGCCACGGCGCGCGTGTATTACCTGGTGCCGGCGATTGCCAAGCACCTGTGCCTGGGTGATTCCGGTCGCGAGTTCCAGGACTGCATGGGCCAGACCGAGCTCTGCCACCTGCTGGAGCACGTGACGGTTGAGCTCATGAACGAGACCGGTCTTGCCGGTAGCATCTCGTGCGGCCGCACGCGCGTAAGCGAGCACGACGAGCGCGTTTTTGAGGTTGAGCTTTCGTGCCCCGACGACGCGCTGGCCATCGGCGCGCTGTCTTCGGCCACCTTTATGATGGACTGGGCGTACTTGCACGCCGACCAGCCTGCCCCCGACGTGGAAGGCACGGTCGCGGGCCTGCGCAACCTGGTACTGGGTATGCGCGCCGAGGCCGAGGGCAAGGATCCTCACGAGGCCGTCGCCGCTGCGAACGGCGAAGATGCTGCCGAGGACGAGGGCGCTGACGAGGGCGATGTGCCGGCCGACGCCGAGTCCGTTGCCGATACGACCGCCGAGCCTGTTCCCACCGAGCCCCAGGGCGTCCCCAACTTTGACGACGAGCCCCAGGTGGCGATTGATACCGAGGGCGCGGTTGCCGAGAACCACGAGGCCTCCGCTGCCGTCTTTGGCGGTGCGGCGACGGTTCCGGCAGGACCTGCGCATGAGGGCGGTCTGCCGCTCGTGGACGGCGCCGGCGAGGACCCGGGTGCCACGGTGGCCATGCCGCCTATGCCCCAGGAGTAGGCCTACGCGTTTATCACCATCACATACCTGCGCCTTTGCCGTACGCAGATGAGCGGAGCGGCAAGTGATGCGCTGCGGGTATAATGGACAGCATTCAAACGGTGGGCACCGACGTGCCCGCAGGAGAGGAATGATCATGGGTAAGACTTTCAGCTTTGTCTCCGGCGCACTTTTTGGTGCCGCTGCCGGCGCTATTGTCGGCGTTGCTCTGGCCCCGCGCTCGGGCGCCGAGACCCGCGCCATGGCTGCCGATATCGCCAACGACGCCTGGGACAATATGCGCGACACCTACGAGCACAGCGCCGAGGAGGCCCGTGCTGCGGTGAATGACTTTGGCCCGATGGTCGACGCCAAGACCGACGACCTGCGCGCCAAGGTCGACCTTGCCCGCGAGCGCATGGACCAGCTGCGCGAGCAGCTCAACGACGCCATTTCGGGCGGCAACGTGACGCCTGCCGCCGACGTCGTGGTCGAGAACGCCGTCGAGGCTGATACCGAGGCTGCGGAGCCCTCGACCGAGGCATAATGCGCGCCGGGGATTTTGTCGGCGCCAAGATCTATCGCAAGCCTACCGAGGACAAGCGCACCAAAAAGGACGGCACGCCGCGCAGCCCTAAAAAGCTCGGAAAGATTCACTTTCCGGTCTTTACCCCGGGCGGTACGCGCGTGGTCGGCTTTATGGTCCGCCAGTCCGATATCGCGGGCATGATCGAGCGTCCCGACCGATTCGTAGCGCTCGACGCCATTGGTGTCTACGAGGGCGCCATCGCGGTCGATGACGTCAAGGACACGTACGATAGCGCCGCCGCCAAGCGCCTCGACATCAACCTGGACGATTGCATCATCTGGGTCGGTATGGACGTGCGCACGGAATCGGGCGACGTCGTGGGCTATTGCTCGGACGTTGAGTTCAAGCCACGCTCGGGCATCGTGCAGGCATTCTATGTGACCGCCGGTGCTGCTTCGAGTGTTTTGGTTGGTGACACGCAGGTGCCGCCGACGATGCTGCGCGGCTACGAGAACGGCGCGATGGTCGTCTCGGACGAGGTCAAGTCGCTCGGGTATTCGGGCGGTGCGGCTGCCAAGGCTGCCGAGGCCAGCGTCGTGGTGGGCGACAAGGTCAAAAAGGGCGCTAAGGTGCTCGACGACAAGGGATCGGTTGCCGTGGACAAAGGCAGTCGCGCACTGGGCAAGCAGCTCGGCAAGACGCGCGGCATGTTCAAGGCCTTTAAGGACGAATACCAAAAGGCGAGCGGAGGCTCGTCAAAAGCTACAAAATAGCGACGTACCAAATGATGGGAGGCAAGCCGGAGACCTGTTGCTCCGGCTTGCTGTGTTTATGGGGGAGGGCACATGCGCCAAAACGGATCCAACTTAAACGGGCGCTCGGGTGCGCGTCCGACGGCGCGCCGCGATCTGGGGCAGCTGCCCAGCGGTCAGCGCAAGCGTCACCGTAAGCCCGGCGCGATGTATCTCAACCATAGCCGCGGCTTTAGCGACCGCAGCGCTCGCATCGGCAACAGCCGTACGCCCCGTCGTTCGTCTCGCCTGCCCTATGCGCTCATTGCCGTGGGCTGTGCGCTCGTGCTGTTTATCGCTGCCGTCGTGGGCTACGTCAACCGCAGTGTGGACGTGGAGCTCAACGGCCAGAAGACCGCGGTGCGTGTGGACTCTACGCTGCAGAATCTCATCGACGAACAGGATTTGACTGACACCTACGACGCAGGCGACCTGCTGGCCGTCGATGACAGCGTGCTCAAGCGCCATGGGGGCGAAAAGCTGTCGGTGAAGGTTGACGGCAAGCGCGTGAAGCAGGGCAAATGGGATAGCCGCGAACTTGAGGGCGGCGAGAAGGTGACGGTCAAGGATGGCCGTAACACCTACGAGAAGCACGAGGTTCAGGCTACGGTTATCGAGCCCAAGCTCAAGGTCGAGGGTACGGGCGCTATCGAGTATGTGCAGACGTGGGGTGTCCAGGGCCGCTCCGAGGTGTGGGTTGGTGAGCAGTCGGGCAAGACGCAGGACCGCGGCGAGGTTGTGCCCGCCACCGATTGCGTTGTTGCGTGCGCCAGCGTGGCGCCCAAGGGCAACAAAAAGTACGTGGCGCTGACGTTTGACGAGGGTCCGAGCGGCGCTACCAAGCAGATCTTGCAGGTGCTCAAGGAAAAGGGCGTCACCGCGACGTTCTTCCTTTCGGGCGATGCGGCCGAGGCCTCGCCTGCCACGGCCAAGGCGATTGTCGATGCCGGGTGCGAGATCGGATCCAACAGCTACAGCGACGATTCGCTCAAGGGTCAGGACCGTGAGGCGGTACGCGAACAGATCACGAAAGGCACCGATGCGATTAAGTCGGCGACCGGCGTGAAGACGATGCTGCTGCGTGCTCCCTACGCTGCCTTTGACGAGCAAAACTGGATTGATGCGATGGACCTGGTCTCCGCCGTGGTCTCGTGGAATATTGACTCGGGTGACTGGCTGCTCAACGGTGCTGACGAACAGGTCTCGACGGTGCTCGATTCGG
The DNA here is from genome assembly GCA_902475445.1 of uncultured Collinsella sp. GTDB lineage: Bacteria > Actinomycetota > Coriobacteriia > Coriobacteriales > Coriobacteriaceae > Collinsella. The sequence goes on along the minus strand of CABRZN010000004.1, from coordinate 7,933 downwards.
TGACGCCGGGCAATATCGTGCTGCTCACCGATAGAGATGAATGCGCCGAGCAGACGCTCGAGGCGCTGCCGCAGATCATCGACGGCCTTGTCGCCGACGGCTACAAGATCGTGACGCTCAGCGACCTGGTCAAGACGGACACGTCGCTGAGCAAAAAGCTCACCTCGTTGACGAAGGTCACCATGCCCAAGGATGCCGTGTTCCCCCAACTTGCCGAGGACGACGACACCGCAGAGTAGTCATTGGGTAGTCGTTTAAGAACGTCCCCAATGGCTATGTCACGGATGCGTCAGCGTTTGGTATGCCTGCAATGTGCAGCGCATAAATTCGATGCCGCAGGGCGATGCTGATGCTATAGTTACTGCGGTTAATGAGGGTCAAGAGAAAGGTTACAGGTGAAATCCAAACCTCGACCATACAGTCGATGACCCCATGCAGGTGCTTTTTTGCGCGTGCACGGGGTGTAAGCGTCGAGCGGCGTGCCGCCCGCGCATGCGTATACATATCCAGAAGCCCCCGGACGCCGCACGCGCGGTCGCGTCCGGAGGAATAATGATGGGGAGCACCATTGAATTATCTGAGTGAGATGCTCAAATTGCCGGTCTTGGACGTCGACGGCGAAAAGCTCGGCGTGGTCAACGATTTTGGTATTGCTACCGGCGAAGTTTTTCCGCACGTGACGTCGCTCGCGTTCCGCGGTCCCGGCAAGACGCCGTTTATGATCAGCTGGCGCAAATGGGTCGACCGTATCGACGAGACGGGCGTACACCTTAAGACGTCGGCCACCGAAATCCGTTTTTCGTACCTGCAGCCGACCGAGCTCCTGCTGGCGCGCGACGTGCTCAACAAGCAGATCGTCGACACGCAGGGCATGAAGGTCGTGCGCGTCAACGACATCAAGTTTTCCATGTCGGGCGAAAACCAGCTGCGCCTGCTGGGCGCCGAGGTCGGTGCCCGCGGTCTGCTACGCGCCATCAGCCCCGCGCTCGAGCATATCGTCGAAGGCTTTATGAAGCACCTGGGCAAGCCGCTCAGTGAGGACATCATCGCTTGGTCCTACATGGACCTGCTCGACCGCTCGACCAAGAACATTCAACTCTCGGTGTCGCACAAGACGCTCGGCGAGCTGCACCCTGCCGACATCGCCGACATTATCGAGCAGCTCGACCCGCGCCTGCGTGCGCAGGTGTTTGCGCAGCTCGATACTGCCCAGGCCGCCGAGGCCATCTCGGAGTTCGATGACGACGAGCTTATGACCGAGATGCTCGAGGGCCTGTCCGACACGGACGCATCGTCGATGCTGGCCATGATGGACCCGGACGATGCAGCCGACCTGATCGACGAGCTCGATTACGAGAAGGCCGAGAAGCTCCTGCGCCTGATGGGCGTCAAGGAGGAGAAGGCGATTCGTAACCTGCTGGGGTATGAGGACAACACCGCCGGCCGCATCATGACCTCGGAGTTTGTCTCCCTGCCCGCCACGGCAACGGTCGGTGACGCCATCGAGGCGATTCGCGAGCTCGACGAGGACTTCGAGAGCGTCTACTACGTCTATACCGAGGATCCGAGCGGCATGCTGACCGGCGTGCTTTCGCTGCGCACGCTGATCGTAGCCGACCGCGACGCCACGCTGGGTCAGCTGGCCTATCGCGACCTGGTCTATGTGTCGCCCGACGAGGACCAGGAAGACGTGACAGACGAGATGACCAAGTACGACCTGGTTGCCATCCCTGTCTGCGACGAGAACCGTCATATCCTGGGTATCGTGACCTTCGACGACGCCATGGACGTTATCGCCGAGGAGCATCAGGAGGACCTGCAGATCGCCGGTGTAGGCTCGGGCGATAGCGCGTCGGACGACTCGACGAACGTGCTCAGCTGGTTCGTGCATCGTCAGTACTGGGTCGTCGTGTGGGGCATTGCCTCGTGCCTTATGGCGACGGTGCTGGGGACGGCGCTGGGCTCCGCGCATCTGGTGGTGTTCCCCATGTGCGCCATGCCGCTCGTGCTGCTGGCTGCCTCGCGCATGGTGTCGTTCGTCAAGAACTACTTCCTCGAGTACGACGGTCACGACGACGAGCCCAAACCGTACCTGGGATTCTTCTTCCAGAGCACGGGTATGGGCCTGATCCTTTCGCTCGTGACCTACCTGTGCGCGCAGCTGGTGCGCACCGCCGCGTTCCCCGATGCCACTATGTTTGAGGAGCAGCTCTTTACCGGTTGCTTTAATATCGCTGCCGTCATTTGCCTGGTTGGCAACATGAGCGCTGTGATTTATCTGATGGTGCTGTTCTGGCGCGACGAGCACGACCTTAACACGTCGGGCACCGCCATGAACGTCATCGCCGTCATGATCTCGTGTGTGGCGTACTGCATCGCCGCGGTGCTGCTCACCATGTCGGTCATGGGGTAGGTGGTCGCGTGCAAAATACGAAGCAAAAGCCGAGCACCAAGCAAAAGCTGACCATCGCGGCCATCTTTGGCGCCATGGGCCCCGGTCTTCTGGCGGCGCTTTCGGGCAATGACGCCGGCGGCATCGCCACGTATTCCAGCGCGGGCGCCAGCTATGGCTATAAGATGCTCTGGATGCTTCCCGTCATGACCGTGCTGCTCATCGTGACGCAAGAGACCGCGGCGCGCTGCGGTTGCGTCACGGGCAAGGGCTTGGCCTCGCTCATTCGTGAGCGCTTTGGCGTGCGCAGGAGCGTGCTGGCCATGGCGGCGCTGTTGATCGCCAATACGGCGGTGACCATCTCGGAGTTCGCGGGTATCGCGAGTGGCCTTGCTCTGTTTGGCGTTCCGGCGAGCATCTCGGTGCCGCTCGTGGCGCTGCTGGTGTGGATGCTTACCATGTCGGGCAGTTTCCAGCGCATCGAGAAGATTCTGCTGCTGGTGAGCTGCGTGTTCGTGACCTACATCGTCGCCGCGTTTATGGCCGGCCCCAACTGGGGCGAGGTCGCGGTCGACTTGGTCGTCCCCAATATTCAGAACGATCCCAGTTACGTGTCGCTTGTGGTCGCAACAATCGGTACCACCATCGCACCGTGGATGATCTTCTTGGCTCAGAACAACGTGGTCGATAAGAATGCGGGCGAGGACGACATCGTGCTGCAGCGTATTGATACCGTGAGCGGCTCGATCGCCGCTGATATCATTGCTGGCTTCATTATCATCACGACCGGTACGGTGCTGTTCCCGGCTGGTATTCAGATTAGCGATGCCGCCGATGCCGCCCGCGCGCTGGAGCCCATCGCGGGCCAGTGGTCCACGGTGTTGTTCGCCTCGGGCCTGGTCGCAGCGAGCTTTTTGGCTGCCTGCGTGCTGCCCGGCGTTACGTCGAGTGCCATCTGCGAGGCATTTGGCTGGGAGCGCGGTGCCGATCGCAGCTGGGACGAGGCCCCGGTTTACCGCGGCATCATTACGGCCATCATCGGCATTTCTGCCGTGTTGGTGCTCATGCCTGGCGTCGATTTGTTCCAGATTATGATGACCTCGCAGGTCATCAACGGCGTGCTGCTGCCCGTAGTCCTGGTATTTCAGGTGGTTATCGCGGCGGATCGCCACATTATGGGCGCCAACCGCAACGGCCGCGTATGGAACGTGCTCACTTGGGCGACTATCGGCGTGATTACGGTGCTGACGGTCGTCATGTTTGTGCTGCAAGCGATGGGCTACGGCGCGTAGCGCCCACTTTTGCTTCCGAACAGGCCGCAGCGATGGGCTGCGGCCTGTTTTTTGTCTGCTATAGGGCGTTAGTTATATGGCGGTGGGCAAAAAATGCCAAATATGAGTACTGTTGCTAAGTGAATAGCATTTACATCCAAAAAGATAATGAACATAACCTATAGCATGTTCATTAAAATTGGCTTCAATACGCCTTAAACCAGTCGGGTTGGCTGCTTTAGGGGGTTATAGGGGTCGCCCGAACGTCAATTTGGGTGGTTTTGCCTGCTACTAAAATGGTAACAGTACTCATATTTGCCCTTTTTTGCCCACAGGCCTTTGAGGTTGCGGCGAAAAGGGCTTGTTTTGATTGTTTGGGGCAGGCACGAGGCACGGAAACGATGTCTGGAGGGGCGGAGCGGCTTGGAATTCATCCGTAGAGGTCTTCATTGGCTGCGCCAGGAGTGCTTCCGGGTGCTGGTGCAAAAGGAGTGTCCCTAACTGCCGCAGGGGGCGTCGGCCGTGGCCGACGCCCCCTGCGGGTGTAAGCAGATTTGGCTGCGCGTTACTTGTCGGTGCCCAGCTTGTGTGGCTTGTAGGCGAGGGCATTGACGAGTGCGTCGGCGGCGGACTTGACGGCTGCCGGCTGCGGATCGTTGACGTGGTCCTCGGGGTGCACGGGCAGGTCTTTCTTGACTGCATCGTGGATCAGGTTGAGGTACTCGGTCACGCCGGTAGTCGACAGGTGCGTGCCGTCGCCATCGAACAGGTCGTTGCGGTTGGCGCTGTGCCCGTACCAGTCGATAACGCGTACATTCTTGTAGCGCGTGGCGGCGTTGGCGATGGCCTGGTTCGTGGACCCGACCCACGGCTGCGGGCTACGCGTGTTTACAAACACGACGATACGCTGCTCGCCGGCGTCGGCCATAATCGCGTCGACCTGGGCGTCGGTTACCAAGCCGTTGGTGCCCAGCGCAAAGACCACGATCTTGCCGGCAAGGTTCTGTTGGAGATAGCCCTCAAATGTCGCACGGCCCGCATCGAACTGGCGGCCCTTTTCGGCATCGATATGGCTGTGCGGGAACACGCCGTCAAAGGTGTCCACGGCACGCAGCGACACGGAGTCACCGATCATCAACAGGTCGTAGGAGCCATCGGGGAAGCCGTCGTTGTCCTTGTCGGTGTCGTCGGCCGCCTGCTGGTCGGTGGGCGCGGTGTTTTTGGCTTCCTTGTTGAGGACTTCGGCGCCCTCACCGCTCAGCGCAGACGTCTCGGGCACAAAGATCAGGCCGCCCAGTGCAACGACCAACACGACAGCGCAGGTTGCGCAGGCAGGGACGTGCGCGCGCACCCAGTTGGCGGGCGTGGCGGTGCCGTCGCGGAACTCGGACACGGTGCGCTCAAAGGCGCCCTTCCTAAACGGAGTCTCGATAAAGCGATAGCAGCACTCTGCCACGGCGACCACCAACAGCACCTGCAAAATGTACTGCCACCACGGTGTATCGTTGATGTTGGCGACCGGGTTCATGAGCAACAGCAGGGGATAGTGCCACAGGTAGATGCTGTACGAGCGCTTGCCAACCCACACGAGCGGCTCGGCGGACAGCGCGCGGGCAACCATTCCCTGGGGCTGCACGCAGGCCGCGATGACCATGAGCGTGAGGATCGAGCACAGCAGTGTGCCTCCGCGATACTGGAAGGCGGTGTAGCCGTTGGTGAGCGCGACCATGGCGGCAAGGCCAACCAGACCCACGACGCCCAACACATCGATGGATGCGGGCGAGGACCAAAAACGCACGAGGGCGCTCGGCTGTGCCGGGGCGGTCTCGGCTGCTTCGTCGGCCTTCTCGCCAGGCTTGCCCTCGGCGTTCTTGCCGTGCTTGGCGGCGCCAGCTAGGCGATTGAGCCCCAAACGACGAGCGAGACGCACCGGCGTCAGGTCGCGATCGGGGATAAAGGCCATCCAGGCACCCAGCAGCAGCGAGAACACACGGGTGTCGGTGCCGTAGTACACGCGGCTGGGGTCGGCGGCGGGGTTATAGAGCACCATCATGGCGATGGCGGAGACAGCAGCCAGGCCCAGAACCACGCGGCGCGTGTTGGGCTTGCTCACATGCATGGATACCATGGCAAACAGCAGTGGCGGCCAAATCAGGTAGAACTGTTCCTCGATGGCAAGCGACCAAAAGTGCGTGAGCGGCGAGGGGTCGCCCAGAGCATTGAAGTACGAGACGTTTTGGGCAATCTGCCACCAGTTGTTGAAGAACAGCAGCGACGGCAGGATGTCGGGGCGCATCTTGGTGAGCATCACGTGGTTAAAGATGGTGCACAGCGCGCAGGTCACGAACACTACCGTTACCACGGCGGGGACCAGGCGACGGATGCGGCGAATCCAGAAGCTCTTAAGGTCGATGCGGCCGGTCTTAGCGACTTCGTTGAGCAGCAAGCGCGTGATTAGATAGCCCGAAAGCACAAAGAAGATCGTGACGCCGAGCAGGCCACCCTGAGCCCACGTGAGGTTGAGGTGATAGAGCACCACCGCGACGACGGCAAGCGTGCGCAGGCCGTCGAGCGCAGGAATGTAGCGGGATTTGGGACGAGCAGGCGCCTGTTCTTTTGCGGCGCTGTTAGTGTGGGCGTCCTTGTTGGTGGGCGTTCGATGCGGGACCGGGCCGCGTCGCGATTCGCCGGCGCGGCGGTCGGCGCGTGGGCGTTCGTGCGGCGCCTGGTTATCGGGCGCGCGGCGCGGACCGCGTGGGCTCGATGGTGGGAATTGTTCCATAAAACATCATCCAATGACGAGAATAATCAGCACATATTCATTGTAGCTGCCTGCTCCTGTGAATGCTTGCTGCTGGCGCAACCTCAAGGGCGCGTTCACATCAAAGTGAACTAAAGTTATAGAGGTGCGAGGGCGCACGATCGACGGCCGACGGTGGGCATAGGGCCCGCAGATGAGGAGGTTCCCATGGCAGATCGCGGCATCGTTGCGGTGTTCGGCAGCATGAACATGGACCTTTCGGTGGCGTGCGAGCGCATGCCGCGCGCGGGTGAGACCGTCGGTGGCAGTGGTTTTATCACCAACGCCGGTGGCAAGGGCGCTAACCAGGCCGTCGCCGCCGCGCGCATGGGTGCGCGCACGTGCATGATTGGCGCGGTCGGCCGCGACGCGTTCGGTGCATCGCTCGTGGCGGGGCTCCAAGATGCTGGCGTGGACTGTGACTTTGTGGCGCTGCGCGACGACGTGGAGACGGGCACGGCGACCATCATTCGCTGCGAGGGCGACAACCGCATCGTGCTGTCGCCGGGCGCCAACCATGCACTCGCGGGCGAGGACGTTGCCTGCGCGCTGGGGCGTCTGGTGGCCGATGGGCTCGACGGAGACGCCAGCGATATTGCCCCGGCTGCCGGAAGCGTCTTTATCGCCCAGGGCGAATGTGACCTTGCGGCGACTGCCGAGTCGCTTTTCTGCGCTCACGAGCTGGGGTTCTATACGATCTTTAATCCAGCGCCTGCCTGCGAGTTGCCTGTGGAGGCCTGGCCTGCGGTCGACCTGGTCTGTCCCAACGAGACTGAGTGCCAGGTGCTGACGGGCATCTTGCCCGCAGATGATGAGAGCTGCGTCGCGGCGCTCAATGCCCTGCTCGCCAAGGGTGCCGGGGCTGCGGTCATCACGTTGGGCGGCGCCGGGTCGGTTACGCTCGGCTATGACGGCGAGCCGCTGCGTATGCCGGCACTTTCGAGCACGGTAGTCGATACCACAGCCGCCGGCGATACGTTTATCGGCGCGCTTGCCGCGGCTCGTCTGGAGGGGCTGCCGCTCTTTGAGTGCATGGCCGCGGGTGCTCGCGCCTCGGCGGTGACGGTGTCGCGCCTGGGCGCTCAGCAATCGATTCCCACGCGCGCCGAAGTTGAACATTGGTTTGGTTAAACGATAAAGACGGAGAAGCGGAGTAGAACAATGGCAATCAAGAAGCTGATCCTTGATCTGGATATGGGTGTGGACGATGCGATGGCGCTGGCCTATGCCATCGCGAGCCCCGAGGTGGAGCTCGTGGGCATCACCACGTGTTTTGGCAACGTGCGCGTCGAGCAATCGGCGCACAACTGCCTGGCGGTGCTCGATCTGCTAGGTCGCCCTGAGGTTCCAGTGTACCTGGGCGCCGATCGTCCCATGAAGGCGACTGAGCCCTATACACCGCCGGCGTCCACCACGCTCATCCACGGCAAGAACGGCATTGGCGGGGCGAGCGTGCCCGCGTCACCGTAC
>CABRZN010000003.1 GCA_902475445.1 uncultured Collinsella sp. | reverse complement strand
TCGGCGGCGGCCACGAGTGCGCTATCGGTGATGTGCACGCCGTGGAAGATCTCGTACTTCTCCTTGAGGCCACGCAGGATCGAGATGGTGTCCTCGACAGAGGGCTCGGAGACCATCACGGTCTGGAAACGACGGGCGAGCGCCGCGTCCTTCTCGATGTACTTGCGGTATTCGTCGAGCGTGGTCGCGCCGATTGCATGCAGGTCGCCACGGGCGAGCGCAGGCTTGAGGATGTTGCCGGCGTCCATAGAGCCCTCGGTGGCACCCGCGCCCACGATGGTGTGGAGCTCATCGATGAACAGGATGACCTTGCCCTCTGACTTCTGTACCTCCTTGAGCACGGCCTTCAAGCGGTCCTCGAACTCGCCGCGGTACTTAGCGCCGGCGACCAGCGCGCTCATGTCGAGCTCGATAAGGTCACGGTCGCGCAGCGTGCTCGGCACGTCGCCGGCCACGATACGCTGGGCGATGCCCTCGACAATGGCCGTCTTGCCGACGCCCGGCTCGCCAATGAGCACGGGGTTGTTCTTGGTGCGGCGGGACAGGACCTGGATGGTACGACGGATCTCGTCGGTACGGCCGATGACCGGGTCGAGCTTGCCAGCGCGGGCAAGGTCGCAGATGTTGCGGCCGTACTGCTCCAGCGCCTCAAACTGAGTCTTGTCCTCGGCAGACGTCACGCGGTCATCGCCACGCAGCTCCTCGTAGACCTGCTCGATGCGCTCCTTGGTGACGCCGGCGTCACGCAGTACACGACCAGCCTCGCCCTTGTCCTCGGCAAGCGCCATCAGCAGATGCTCGGTCACCACAAAGCTGTCGCCCATCTTGGTGGCCTTCTTTTCGGCCTTCTCGATAACGCGGACGAGCTCATTGGACAGGCCCATCTGCTGGCCCTCGCCCGAAACCTTGGGCGCGCGGTCGATGGCATCTTGTGTGGAGCGTGCAAGCTGGGCCGGGTCGGCGCCGATGCGCTCGATGATCACGGAGATATTGCGCTCGCCGGCACCAAGCAGGGCGGACAGCAGGTGAATCGGCTCCACCGCGCCGGCCTGCGCGTCAGCAGCCGTGCTCATGGCGGTCTGCAGCGCCTCACGCGACGTCATCGCTAGCTTATCGATTCTCATGGAATCACCTCTCTTGGGGTGGCCGCCCTACGGGGCGGCTTCACGTTGTTCGAGAAGTATTGTTGCCAGCTTTGCGCGATCTTATACACAAATCTAAGTCTCTATATATAAGATTTTCTTAGTGCCCCCACGACATGCAAACCACCACAAAGGGGACAGGCACCTTTGTGGTGGTTTCAACCGTCTAGTCGACGAGCGGCAGATAGGCGCGGAGGTAGCGATGGTAACGCTCGCCCTCGTGCACGCGGGCCACGAGCACACCGTGAATCGCTCCCACATACCGAAGCCCACGTGCATCGGCTTCGTTGATCAGACCCTGGAAAAGCGGGCGCGAAAAACTCCCGCGCTCGCCGGCATCCAGGTAGGTCATGAGCGCGGGCCCGCCGGCAAACTGCTCGTAGTGCCCCGTGCCCACGTGCTCACCAAGCGCCTCGTACGTGGAGGCGCGCATCGCATAGCCCCAGTGGTAGTGGGGCTCGGAAATGTCGGGAAACCAAAAGTAGGGGGCCATGAGGCCGGCGTTTCTGTTGCCGAACTCGGTCGCCGGGGTCACCTTGGTATCAAAGCTGTGGTCGCGGCGCTTGGGGACAAACAGGCAGCCCTCATACTCAACGACCCTATAGGTGCCAAGCGAGCCCTCGATCTGCCTCATATTGTCCAATTGATGCTCCGTCTCGCGCAGAACCAACCGCTTGATGCGCAGCTCGCGTTCGAGCTCCTCCGTGCGCCCCGCCATGCGCTCGCGAAGACCGCCGAGCGTCTCGCGCTGGAGGATCTCCTGCACCTCGGCCAGGCTAAAGCCCATACCCTGGTAGTATTTGGCGTCCCAGAGCAGGTTGACCTGCCAGTCGTCGTAGTAGCGGTACCCGTTTTTGGGATCGACCTCGGGCTTGATGATGCCACGCTGCTCGTAGAAACGCAGCGTGTCGCGCGAGAACCCCAGTCGCTCCCGGATGTCTTTTTGCGTATAGCGCATCTGGCTCCCCCGATTCTCCTTGACCTGGGGGTTACCCCCACCCTGAGCATTATCCCAGAACGCCGGGTAGGGAGGCTTCCCGGCACACCGCTAAAGGAGAGGTTATGAAACTCGATACCCTGTTCTCGCCGATGAAAATCGGCAGCTGCGAAATCCCCAACAGGTTGGTAGTGCCTGCCATGGTCACCAACTACTGCAACCTCGAGGGCACCATCACCCCGCGCTATCTGCGCTACATGGAGGAGAAGGCCAAGGGCGGCTGGGGCCTGCTCATCACCGAGGACTACTGCGTGCAGGAGAACCGCAAGGGCTACACCCGCATCCCGGGACTCTGGAATGACGGGCAGATCGCCGGCAATGTCGAGCTCACGGATGCGGTCCACGCTCACGGCTCCAAAATCTTCTGCCAGATGTACCACCCCGGTCGCCAGGTGATGCCGCAGTCCACTTTTGGCATGCCGCTCCAGGCTCCGAGTGCCACCACCTGCCCGGCCTGCCAGGGCCCCGCGCAGGAGATGACCGTCGGCGAGATTCACCAGCTTGTAGCCGACTTCGGCTTCGCCGCAGGCCGCGCCAAGCAGGCAGGTTTTGACGGAATCGAATTGCATTGTGCCCATGGCTATCTGCTGGCCGAGTTCCTCTCGCCCGCCGTCAACCGCCGTGTCGACCAGTACGGCGGCTGCTTCGACAACCGTGTGCGCATCGTCGACGAGATCATCGCCGCCATGCGCGAGCAGGTGGGCGCCGACTTCCCCATCATCGTGCGCGTGTCGAGCGAGGACTTGGTCCCCGGTGGCCGCACCATCGCCGAGACCCTGCAGCTCTGCCGCCATCTGGAAGAGATTGGCTTTGACGCTATCAACTGCTCCAACGGCATGTACGCGAGCAAGCCCACGGACCAGGTCATCGCTCCGATGTTCACCCCGCACGCCATCAACATGGAGCGCAGCGCGCTCATCAAGGAGGTCGTGAGCATCCCGGTGATCCTCTCCAACCGCGTCAACGACCCCGAGATGGCCGACACCCTGCTCAAGATGGGCACGGCGGACTTTGTGGCCATGGGTCGTGGCTCGCTCGCAGACCCGCATCTGCCCGAGAAGGCAAAGTGCGGCAAGACCTGCAACATCCGCCAGTGCATCGGCTGCTTGCAGGGCTGCGAGTTCCCGCTCTACATCGACTCCGAGGTCACCTGCCTTGTCAACCCGCGCGTGGGTCGCGAGTACGAGAACGAAATGGAGCCCGTGGCAGAGGCCGACCGCAAGCGTGTCATGGTGATCGGCGGCGGCCCCGCCGGCCTGCAAGCGGCCGCAACGGCAGCGCGTCGCGGCCATGCCGTTGAGGTCTTTGAGGCCCAGGAGCAACTGGGCGGCCAGTTCCGCTCCGCCGCCTACCCCGTGGGCAAGGGCGAACTCGCCACATACGTGAGCAGTCTGCGCGCCGATCTTGAGGAGCTCGGTGTTCCAGTACACCTGGGCGTCGAGGTCGACGAGGCCGGTATCGAGGCATTTAGCGCCGACGCGATTGTGATCGCCACGGGGGCCAAGCCCATGAACCCACCCATCCCCGGCATCGAGAATGCCGTGGCGGCAGAGGACGTACTGCTGGGTAAGGCAACGGTAGCGCCCGGTCCCGTCGTGGTGTGCGGCGGCGGCGAGGTGGGCTCCGAGACCGCCGACTTTGTGGCCCAGTACCGCGACGACGTGACGGTGCTCGAGATGCGCGACGGGCTGTGCCTGGACATGATGCCCATCACCAAGGGCGCCTTTATGGAGATGATGGCCGCGAGCGGCGTCAAGTCGCATGCGAACGCCACCGTCAAGAGCGTTGAGAGCGATGTTGAAGTCTCGAGTGATATCGCCAGCTGGAGCGGCGAGGCCGGTAGCAGCAATGATGCCGGCAAGGGTTTTGCCGTGCACTTCACCGATGCTGAGGGTGCTGAGCATACGCTGCCCGCGGCAACCGTGATCAGCGCCTTTGGCTACCGCGCCTATAATCCGCTCGAGGATGCCGCGCGCAAGCGCTGCGACAACGTGCAGGTCGTCGGCTGCGCTATCAAGGCCGGCAACGCGCTCGTCGCCTCACGCGAGGGCTATGAGGCAGGACTTGCCATTTAATCGCAATCGGACATATCCGCTTTACGATACAAGGAGCCGCCACTAGGGCCATCCTAGCGGCGGCTTCTTTGGGATTGGGGGCAACCACCCGTGCTGGAGGCCGCTTTTGGTCTCCGACGCTGACTCTTGACCCCCTTAGTCCATCCGATGGATATCAATATCTCGATAGAATTACATTCGAGCTCTTGAGCAGATATTCGCGCAGCAATGGAATCGAGAACCTCACCACGCCGCGCGAAGGCGCATCGATTACCTGAGCTTTTATAAACTCACGCCGTGTAGACGTTAGGCTCGTGGCGGGCAGGTTCAGCCTGTCTGCAATCTGCTTGGTCGATACGTTTCCCTCGCAGCTCGCCATAGCGATGAGGTACTCGATTGCCATGGTGAGGCAACGGCGCAAGGGCGACATCCAGAACGGAGCTCTCGAACTCGTCATATGCCCGCCTGATGCCCTTTCGCGCATCGGCGACGGAAATGGCCGTGTCCTCACTCGCATGGCGACGCGCGTTGGCAAATACACGATAAAAATGACCGCCGACGACCGTTTGTCTAAATCTGTAACAACTACTCGGCAAATTGGGCCCCAGATGTTACAGATCGAGACAAGCCACGAAGGCTCATCTGAAAATCTAAATCTGTAACAGCAGGCTTACTTCCAACAGCCCAGATGTTACAGATCGAGACAAACGGAACCACCACAAAGGTGCCTGTCCCCTTTGTGGTGGTCCCAGTCTTTTTTAGCGTCCTTCAAGACCCAACGAGAACACAGCGACGAAATCGAGAGCCACCGATAGCCCGTTCGCGCAGATATAGATGGAGATTCAAGACAAGGGTGCCGGCCTAAACGACTTGGCTATCGTACGCCACAACTTTCTCGTCATCGTCCCTGTCGTTTTTATAGTGCTTATAGTGAAAATAGCGAGTTTAGTGAGAATAGTATTGCGCAAAACTCGTGAACTCAATTTTTGACCCCTCGCCCAGAATGAGGGGAGGCAAATATTCCTATTAGAGATCGAATCGAAGCCCAATAGGGCCTTTTAGCCCTCTCATTCCGGGCGGTCGCTTTCTTTTGAATATTGTCGCAAGCTGATATCATTTATCTTAATGATTGCATATTGTAAGCGAGGTGCCCCACCGTGAAACGCTCCACCTATATCGGCCTGCTCGTCTTAGCGTTTGCGATTACCGCAGTCGGCGTAGGAATTATCTATCTCGCATTTCTCCCCGCCTCTGCAACGCAGGCAGCGATTGAGACCGTAAGCTATCCCATCGAAATCCTCACCGATATCGTCAAACCCGATTCGATCACCGTCGATTTTGACGGTACGCCTGCAGCGCTTGGGGTCAGCAACTATCCCCGTATCGAACTTGGGGCCAGGCGCTACACCAAAGATGAGCAACTTATCGGCAAGGCAACCAGTTTACTCAAAGGCAAGACGTTTAAGCGGTGGTACGGCGCCGTAATATATCGAGCCAAGAATAGCCAAATGAATGGCGGGTATCATTCGACCCTTGAACTCGATGCAGCAAACGGGAGCAGACTGTGCAACGTCTCATACGACCCCGGCTGTGTGGACAATGAAGGGCCGGGAGTCTATATCTCGGATGGCAACGTGATCTACGTCATGGAGGGCGACCAGACGGCAGTCGTCGATTTTATGGATCGGTGTACCGAGGATGCCTACGAACAAACCTGCGAGCCCGATCCGCAGACAGCGCGCAACAGTGGCTCGGCACGCACTTGGCTATTTGACGATGAAATAACCTGGACCCCATCGAAATAAGGACCCGCCGGACAGGCACCTTTGTGGTGGTTTTCGACAAAAAGAAGCCGCCCCATTAAGAGAAGCGGCTTCAAGCAAGTCTATTTTTGGCGTCCCTCAAGACCCAACGAGAGCGTCGCGGTAGCCCCGAACACACCTTTCCCTCGGGCGACCCTCGCGAAGCGCGTGAGCACGAGGGAAAGGTGTGTCCGGGGCGTACAGCAGAGTTACTCGGCAGCGGCCTTGAACTTGTTGTAGTTGATCAGGCAGCCGGCCTTGACGATGGCGCGCTCCTCTGCCGTCATATCGGCAATATAGAGCTCAATCTGCTCGACCGTGCCGCCGGCGCGCACCACGTAGGCGGCGATGCCCCTCAGATCGCCGTCGAGCGCGGCACGGATACCCGGCACAAAGACGTAGTCGCCCACCTCAAAGTTGGGCTCCGCCTCCATCTGGAAGGGCACCATGCCCCAGTTCATCACGTTGGAGCGATAACGCTTGGTGGCGTACTCGTGGACGATGTTGGCCAGGCCGCCAATTACGCGCTGGCAGCTCGCGGCCTGCTCGCGGGCAGAACCGTCACCGGGCTTCTTGGCGTAGAGCATGGAGCCGTACTCGGTCGCCTTGGCATCGGCCGCGACACCGGCGCCGGCCAGTGCCTCAAACACGCTTGCAAGCTCGGCATCGAGCGCCGCCAGGTCGCCCGCGGCTTCACCGGCAACGCGGCGCTTCTCCACGACGTCGACCTCCTTGGAACGGCCCACGTAGGCCGGGTCGCGGCGGCTCAGCGTAAACTCGGCCAGGCCCAGCGGGTTGGAGCGGAAGGAGCTCGTCTCGCCCGAAGGAATGAGCTCGTCGGTCGTGGTGACCGGGTCCATGATCTTGGAGCACACCTTGAGCAGGATGTCGTCGCCGAGGGGCTCCATCGCGGGCCACGGCTTGATGTTGGGGCCTTCGACCAGCTCGTCAGCAGGCTCCGCCTTGCCAAAGCCCCAGTACACGCGCTTTTTGTACGGCGCATCGTCAAAGGTGTACTCGCAGGCCTCGTCCCAAGTCTCCTCGGGCAGGTCGGTCGCCGGCGTCAGGACGCCACCGTTGGCAGCCGTCGCCGCAATGGAGCGAGCGTCCATCAGGGCCACGGCGCTCAGCTGGCCATTGCCCGGCTTGGAACCCTCGCGGTTGGGGAAGTTGCGTGTGGTGTGGCGGATCGAAAGGCCGTTGTTGGCGGGCGTGTCGCCGGCGCCGAAGCACGGGCCGCAGAATGCCGTACGCACAATCGCGCCGGCCTCCATAAGGTCGTAGATGTAGCCGCGGCGTGTAAGCTCGAGTGCCACGGGCTGGCTCGTGGGATAAACTGACAGCGAGAACTCGCCGCAGCCGGTGTTGGCGCCCTTGAGCACGCGAGCAGCCTGGACCACGGAGTCGTAGTTGCCGCCCGAGCAGCCGGCGATAACGCCCTGCTGCACGTGCAGCTTGCCGTCGACGATCTTGTCGAGCAGGCTAAAGTGCGTCTTGCCCTCGCCGATCTTGGCGGCCTCGAGCTCCACCTCGTGAAGGATGTCCTCGAGGTTTTCGTTGAGCTCGTCGACCTCAAAGCCGTTGGAAGGATGGAACGGCAGCGCGATCATGGGCTTGATGCTCGACAGATCGACCTCGACGCAGCCGTCGTAGTAGGCAACATCGGCGGGCTTGAGCTCGCGGTAGTCGTCGCCGCGGCCGTACATGGTCAAAAACGCGCGCGTGTCCTCGTCGGTGGCCCAGATGCTCGACAGGCAGGTGGTCTCGGTGGTCATGACATCGACGCCGTTGCGGTAGTCGGTCGTCATGCTCGCGATGCCGGGGCCCACAAACTCCATGACCTTGTTCTTAACGTAGCCCTTGGCAAAGACCGCCTTGATGATGGCGAGCGCCACGTCGTGCGGGCCGACGCCAGGACGCGGGGCGCCCGTGAGGTAGATGGCGACGACGCCGGGATAGGCGACATCGTAGGTGTCGCGCAGCAGCTGCTTTGCCAGCTCGCCGCCGCCCTCGCCCACGGCCATGGTGCCCAGAGCGCCGTAGCGGGTGTGCGAATCGGAGCCCAGGATCATCTTGCCGCAACCGGCGAAGTTCTCACGCATAAAGGAGTGGATGACGGCGATGTGCGGCGGGACGAAGATGCCGCCGTACTTCTTGGCCGCGGAAAGGCCAAAAACGTGGTCGTCCTCGTTGATGGTGCCGCCCACGGCGCATAGCGAGTTATGGCAGTTGGTGAGCACGTAGGGCAGCGGGAACTGCTCCATGCCCGAGGCGCGCGCCGTCTGGATGATGCCGACAAAGGTGATGTCGTGGCTCGCCATGGCATCGAAGCGAATCTTGAGCGCCTCGGGGTCTCCGGACGTGTTGTGTGCCTGAAGGATCGAATACGCGATGGTGCCGCGCTTGGCATCCTCGGGCGTCTGCGTAATACCGCGCTCGGCAGCCTCGGCCGCAGGCACAACCTCGCTGCCGCCGCGCAGGTAGATGCCGTCCTCGTACAGCTTAACCATACTGTCTCCCACTCTGCCCGAAAGGCTCGGGCGCATAGCATACATTCGTTCAATATCGTGCCATAGAACGGTTGCCAGCGGGTTACGAATCTGCGCGTTCACTTTATCTCGGTAAAGCATAGGGCAACATTGGTGCAAGGAGCGTCTCCAAGTGCCGGCACAAAAGGAACGTCCCCAAGTGCCGAATAAAAATGAGAGTGGATAATCTCCCGTTTCTAGCCCTCAAGCGGACCAAAAATGGGAGATTATCCACTCTCGTGTTAGGACTTGCCGCACAAACCGCGGAACTACAGGTTTCCTCCGGCTCCTAGCAGCTTGCGCATGACTTGCTCGGGGTTGACCGAGCCGTCGCGCGGGGCCAGGGCGGTGATCTTCTTCTGCATCTTGTACTCGTGCAGCTCGTCCTCGAGCTGGCGCACGCGGGCACGGAGTTTTTCGTTCTCGCGCTCGCGCTCCTCGGCACGCTCCTTCATATCGAGGATGCGCACCACGCCGGCGAGGTTGATGCCCTCGTCGGTCAACTGGTTGATGAGCTCCAGGCGCTCGATATCGGCACGCGAATACAGGCGCGTGTTGCCGCCCGAGCGTTGGGGATTCACCAAGCCCTTGGACTCGTAGACGCGCAGAGTCTGCGGGTGCATGCCGGTCAGCTCGGCAGCCACGCTGATCATGTACAGCGGTTTGTTCCTATTGTCCTCGGCCATACTCACAGACCCCTTCTTAATCAACCTCATCCCAAAGCGGCTTTCCCGTCTCGGGCTCCATTTTTAATACGTCGCCTTGTAACGGTTGACCTTCTCGCGATAGTCGCGCGTGTCGGCATCGCGCAGCTTGGTCATGGCATCGCGCTCGTCATCGGACAGATTCGTGGGAACCTGCACCTTGATCTCGACGAGCAACGCACCCGTGCGCCCGCGATGCTTAACATCGGGCGCGCCCATCTCCTTAAAGCGGAACTTCTTACCCGTCTGGGTGCCCGCGGGCACCTTCAGACGAACCGTCGCACCGCCGGGCGTGGGCACGTCCACCGTGCAGCCGAGCGCCGCCTCGTAGACCGAGATCGGCACCTCCATGGTCACGTCGGCACCCTTGCGCTTGAACAGCGGGTGCTCCTCCACATGCGTGGTCACGACCAGGTCGCCGCGCTCGCCGCCGGCAACGCCATACTCGCCGCGACGCTTGTAGCGTAGCTTGCCGCCGTCGACCGCGCCCGCGGGCACCGAGACCGTAATGGTCTGCTGCTCGCCTGTCGAGGGAATGCGATAGGTGACCTTGTGCGTCACGCCGCGAAACGCGTCCTCGGCCGTCACATCGACGGTCAGCGACAGGTCGCCGCCCTTGCGAGCACGGCTGCGACCCGCGCCGGCACCGGCAGCGCCCGCAGCCCCGGCAAAGCCCGAGCCCCAATCGCTGCCCCAGGCGCCGTTGCCGCTAAAGATGCTGTCGAAGATGTCGCCCCAGCCGCTGGCACCCGCGCCGGCACCGTAGCCGCCGCCATACGCGCCACCCGCGCCCGGCATGCCGCCAAACATGAGCATCTGGTCGTACTCTTTGCGCTTCTTCTCGTCCGAAAGCGTCTCGTAGGCCTCGCTGATCTCCTTGAACTTGGCCTCGTCGCCGCCGGCATCGGGGTGATATTTTTGCGCGAGCTTGCGAAACGCGCTCTTTATCTCTTTGTCGGAGGCGCTCTTGGATACGCCCAGGATGTCATAGAAGGTTTTGCCTGCAGCCATCGTAGCTCCTCTCCTGTTTCATCCGCCGCCCAGCGGGCGGCGGCTCATGCTTTCATATGGCACTAGGCCAGAAAGGGCCCCGGGTGTTGCCCCGGGGCCCTTCTCAATTACTCCTCGGTGCTCTCGGCCGTATCGGCCGCAGCATCCTCGGGCGCCGCTTCGGGCTCCGGTGCGGGGCGTTTCTCGCCGCCGTAGGTCACCGTCACCATCGCGGAACGCAGGATGCGATCCGCCATGCGGTAGCCCTTCTGGTACACGTCGTTGACGGTCTCATCGTACTGCGACGCGTCCTCGACGCGACCCACGGCTTGGTGCTCGAGCGGATCGAACGCCTCGCCCTTGGGGTCGATGGGCTCAACGCCCTCGTGCGCAAACACATCGAGCAGCTTGGCATGCACCGCGTCGACACCGTCGACGAACTGCTTAAAGTCGTCGGCAAGCTCCTGGCTGCGGGCATGGTCGATCGCACGCTCGATATCGTCGACCACCGGCAGCAGCGCGGTGACGAGCTTCTCGGTCGCGCGCTCGCGCTCGGCGATACGCTCATTGGTGGTGCGGCGACGGAAGTTCTCCCAGTCGGCCTGCAGACGGGCGGTGCGCTCGGTGGCGTCCTTTGCCTTGTCCTCGGCGGCCTTCTGAGCCTCTGCCGCAGCATCGAGCTCGTTGCGCACGTCGGCAAGCTCTTTCTGAGCCTGCTCGAACTTGAGCTTAAAGTCGTTGTCGGCGGCTTCCTCACCGGCGCGGATAGCGGCTTCCACCATCTCGTCCTCGGTCATCGTCGCCTCCTTGTTGGAATCCTCTACTTGGTTCTCGGCAGCCTCGGCGGCCGGGGCCTCGTTGGCCTCGGTATCGTCGACGGCCTCTACGGGAATCTTCACGTCCTTCTCCTCAGAGTCAACGGGGGCGGCACCAACGGCGGCCGCCTCCGTGCGAGCTTTACGGGCGGACATGATTACTTGTCCTCGTCGTCCACAACCTCGTAGTCGGCGTCGACGACGTCATCGTCGGCAGGCTGGGCGCCGGCGGCACCGTCGGTCTGCTGCTGAGCGTCGGCGTAGACAACCTGGGCCAGCTCGTAGGCCACGGACTGCAGGGACTCGCCGGCGGCCTTGATGGCCTCGACGTCAGAGCCCTCGAGCGCCTTCTTGGCGTCGGCGATAGCGGCCTCGGCCTTGGACTTCACGTCGGCGGAAACCTTGTCGCCCAGCTCGTTGAGGGTCTGCTCGGTGGAGTAGCACAGGCTGTCGGTCTGGTTGCGGACCTCGACCTCTTCCTTCTGCTTCTTGTCCTCCTCGGCATGAGCCTCGGCGTCCTTGACCATACGATCGACTTCGTCGTCGGACAGAGCGGTGGAGCCGGAAATGGTGATCTGCTGCTCCTTGCCGGTGCCCTTGTCCTTAGCGGAGACCTTGACGATGCCGTTGGCGTCGATGTCGAAAGTGACCTCGATCTGCGGCACGCCGCGGCGGGCAGCCGGGATGCCGGTCAGCTGGAACTTACCGAGCGACTTGTTGTCGCGGGCAAGCTCGCGCTCGCCCTGGAGCACGTTGATCTCGACGCTGGTCTGGTTGTCGGCAGCGGTGGAGTAGACCTCGGTCTTGGAGGTCGGGATCGTGGTGTTGCGGTCGATCATCTTGGTCATGATGCCGCCCATGGTCTCGACGCCCAGCGACAGCGGGGTAACGTCGAGCAGCAGGATGCCCTCGACGTCGCCGGTGAGCACGCCGCCCTGGACGGCAGCGCCGTCGGCAACGACCTCGTCGGGGTTCACGGACATGTTGGGCTGCTTGCCGGTCATGGTCTTGACGAGCTCCTGGACGGCGGGCATACGGGTGGAGCCGCCGACGAGGATGACCTCGGTCAGATCGGAGAGCTTAAGCTTGGCGTCGCGCAGGGCGTTGGTGACAGGCTGCTTGCAGCGCTCGAGCAGGTCGCGGGTGATCTTCTCGAACTCGGCGCGGGTCAGCGTGTAGTTGAGGTGCAGCGGGCCGGACTGGTTCATGGTAATGAACGGCAGGTTGATGGTGGTCTGCTGGGCGGCGGAGAGCTCCTTCTTGGCGTTCTCGGCGGCCTCCTTCAGACGCTGCAGGGCCATGGGGTCCTGACGCAGGTCGACACCGTTCTCCTGCTGGAACTTATCGGCCATCCAATCGATGACGCGCTGATCCCAGTCGTCGCCGCCCAGGTGGTTGTCGCCCGAGGTGGACAGAACCTCAAACACGCCGTCGGCGAGGTCGAGGATGGAGACGTCGAAGGTGCCGCCGCCCAGGTCGAAGACCAGGATGCGCTGGTCGGTGCCCTGCTTGTCCAGGCCATAGGCAAGAGCAGCAGCGGTCGGCTCGTTGACGATACGCTTGACGTTGAGGCCAGCGATCTTGCCGGCGTCCTTGGTGGCCTGACGCTGGGCGTCGTTGAAGTAGGCCGGGACGGTGATGACGGCGTCGGTGACGGTCTCGCCCAGATACTTCTCGGCGTCGGCCTTCATCTTCGCGAGCGTCATGGCGCTCACCTGCTCGGCGGTGTAATCCTTGCCCTCGATGTCGACGACGGCACGGCCACCCTGGCCCTCCTTGACCTCATACGGCACGGTCTTGATCTCGGAGGTGCACTCGGAGTACTTGCGGCCCATGAAGCGCTTGATGGAGAACACGGTGTTCTTGGGGTTGGTGACAGCCTGGTTCTTAGCGGCCTTACCAACGACGCGGTCGCCGTCGGCACGGAAGCCCACGACGGACGGGGTGGTGCGGTCGCCCTCGGCGTTCACGATAATGGTCGGAGAACCGCCCTCGAGGACGGCCATAGCGGAGTTAGTAGTACCAAGGTCGATACCAAGAATCTTACTCATTAGAAATTCCCTCTCTCTTTTGCGTTCGCGCCGCCTCGACGATCTGTCGCGCGGCGCTTCGGCTTGTCTTTCAGGATGTAGTGTATCCCCTTATGGGCCGGAATATACAAAATCTAAGTCAATTCATATAAGATTTCTTATTGCTGAGAGTTTAGGTTCTTAAATGCGCAGGTAGACGCACTGTTTGAGTTCTCGGCAAATCTATCGAGATCTATGTAGAGATGACTGAGGTTTGCGTCCGGGGGTGCCTGGGGGCCGTCTTGCGGAAAGCTCATCCCGGTTTGAGCGTGGATTCCGGGTCGCAGTTTCCGTCTGAAGGCTCAACCGGAAACCGTATCCCGTTTTGAGAGCTGATACCGGCTCGCATTTTCCGCTAGCGGGCCTAACCGGAAACTGCAACCCGTTTTTCGACAAAATAATGGGATGCGGTTTCCGCAAGCACGCTCAATCGCCCAATATTTCAAGTCACCTTTAGCTAACATTTGCGCAGCTCATCGGCCTCACCTGCATGTTTTTTAGTAAGCCGTGGCATACTCGGCGAACGGTATGAAGATGCCGGCCAGAGGGTATTGCAAACGGTCGCTCCCGTGGTATGTTTTTGCCCGAATCAAACCGGCGCGCATCGCCTGTAGCGTCGGTCAACAGAGAGGAAACTACCATGGCTCATCCCGTAATTGATGCCGACGAGTGCATCGCTTGTGGCGTTTGCGTCGACTCCTGCCCCGCTGGCGTTCTGGAGCTCCAGGACGTCGCTACCGTCGCTGACGAGGACTCCTGCGTCGCCTGTGGCGCTTGCCAGGACGCTTGCCCCGCTGGCGCGATCACCGAGATCGTCGAGGAGTAACAACTCCCCCACTTGCACACTCAAAAGTACACCGTGCACAAAAAAGGAGGCTTCCGCATCGCCGCGGAGGCCTCCTTTTGCATATGTGGGCAGCTAATCTTGGAGCGGGACCCTTGGCAGTTGCGGTGGAATAGTTCCTGTTTTATGTCTTGGATGCCGATTTTAGGAACTATTTCACCGCAACTTATAGATGCGGCGTCGACTAGGACAAATCGTCTTCGTAGGGCATCAGGTCTGCTAGGTAGCCTTTTTCCTTGAGCATCGCCTCGATCTCGTCGAGGGTCTGTTCGTCCTCCGCCGCAATGCGATGGAAGTGATAGCCACTCGTCACCGTAAGCAGCGGAAAGCTCTTGCCGCTCTCGATATCGCGCAGATAGCGCTCGACATCGCGACGATTGCGGATGTCCAGGTCGGCCGTAATCTTACCGTACACGCGGTGATTGACGATCACGTTGAGCACGGCGCCTCCGGCGTCGACGATACTCGTGAGCTCATTGCCTGCCTGCTCTACGCTGTGGCGAACCTTGACCAAGCGCGTGGGCACAGCGGGGCTGCTGGGGGCCTCCTGCAGCACATAACCACGGTTGGTCGCCACGACATCGTGCCCATCGGCACGCAGCAGGGCAATATCCTGAACCACGATCTGACGGCTCACGCCAACCTCGCGGGCAAGTGCGCTGCCCGAAACGGGCTCCTTGGCCACCTCGAGCACGTCCATGATGGCACGGCGACGCTCGCGGGCGTTCATTATTTACCGTCCAGCAGACGCAGGTGCTTAAGCGAGAGGTCGAGGATCGGCGCGGAGTGCGTCAGGGCGCCCGAGCTAATAAAGTCAACGCCCAGGTCGGCGAGCGCGCGGATATTGCCGGCGTCCACGTTGCCCGAGCACTCGGTCTTGGCGCGACCGGCGATAAGCTCTATGGCGGCGGCCATGTCGTCATGGGTCATGTTGTCGAACATGATGATATCGGCGCCGGCCTCCACAGCCTCGCGCACCATGTCCAGGTTCTCGCACTCGATCTCGACCGTCGTGGTAAACGATGCATGGGCGCGCGCCATCTCGATCGCACGCGTCACGCCACCGGCAGCATCGATGTGGTTGTCCTTGAGCATGACGGCCGTCGACAGGTTGTAACGGTGGTTGCTGCCGCCGCCGATCTCGACCGCGGCCTTCTCGAAGACGCGCATGCCCGGCGTGGTCTTGCGTGTGTCGACAAGCACGGTCTTGGTGCCCTCGAGCGCCGCGGTCATCTGGTGCGTATAGGTAGCGATGCCGCTCATGCGCTGCAGGTAGTTGAGCGCCACGCGCTCGCCCGAAAGCAGCACGCGCGCATCGCCACGCACCTGGCCCACGTGGTCACCGGCGTGCACCTCGTCACCATCGGCAACATCAAACAGCACCGAACTCTGCGAATCCAGCAGCTCAAAGGTGCGAGCGAATACATCCAGGCCCGCGATGATGCCATCGGCCTTGGCGATAAGCTCCACCGTGGCGGGACGCGCCGTGGGGCACACGCTCGCCGTGCTCACGTCCTCAAAGGTAATGTCCTCGCGCAGAGCCTGCAGGATCAGATCATCGACGACGAGCTTCATGGTAATGGGATTCATGGTCTACTCCTCCACGGCCTGCGTGCCGGCGGCACGGGCCAAATCATCGATTGCCAGGGTATCGGCGCTCAGGGCGCGATGACGGCCATCGAGCGCGGGATCGCCCGCCTGCTCCACGGCCAGCGACTCGCCGGTACGCATATACCACGCGGCGCGACGACCCCAGACCAGTGCCTCGAGCAGGCTGTTTGATGCAAGGCGGTTCTTGCCGTGAACACCGTTGCAAGCCGTCTCGCCCGCGGCGTAGAGCTCGGGCATCGAGGTGCGGCCGTCCTTGTCGACCCACACGCCGCCCATAAAGTAGTGCTGCGTGGGCGTAACGGGGATGGGCTCGTCCAAGATGTCGCGGCCGTCCTCCAGGCAACGTGCGCGAATGTTGGCAAAGTGCCCGGTCACCACATCGCGCTCGACGGGGGCAAAGCTCAGCCACTCGTGCTCGGTGCCGTCCTGCTTCATCTGCTCGCGAATGGCGGCGGCGACCACATCGCGCGGCTGAAGCTCGTCGGTAAAGCGCTCGCCAGCGGCGTTGAGCAAAATCGCGCCCTCGCCGCGGCAGCTCTCGCTGATCAGGAAGGTGCGGCCCGGCTGCGGCGAGAACAGCCCCGTGGGGTGAATCTGCACGTAGTCCAGGTGCTCCATCTTAATGCCATGCTCCTGAGCAATGTAGCAGGCATCGCCCGTGAGCTGCGGGTAGTTGGTCGAATGGTCGTATACGCCTCCGATACCACCCGTCGCCCACAGCGTGTGGCGGGCATGGATCTTAAACGGCTTGCCGGCATGCACGCCCTCAGCGGCATTTGCCAGCTCGTCGGCGGGGCGAACCGAGTTGTCCTCGTCCACGGCTACGGCGACGACGCCGGTGCACACCGTGGCGCCATCGCGCTCGGTGGTCAGGATGTCGGTCATGGCCACGTGCTCCAAAATCTGCACGTTGTCCAGCTTGCGAACGGCCTGGAGCAGCTTGGTCGTGATCTCCTTGCCCGTAATGTCGGCATGGAAGGCAATGCGCGGACGGCTGTGCGCGCCCTCGCGGGTAAAGTCGAGGCTGCCGTCGGCCTTGCGCTCAAAATCCACGCCCATCGCCAGCAGGTCGTTGATGACCGAGCGGCTCGAGCGAATCATGATGTCGACGCTCTCGCGGCGGTTCTCGTAGTGGCCGGCGTGCATGGTGTCCTCAAAGAAGGCATCGTAGTCCGAGCCCTCGGGCAGCACGCAGATGCCGCCCTGCGCGAGCATCGAATCGCACTCATCGACCGCGCCCTTGGAGAGCATGATCACGCGCGTGCTCGTCGGCAGATTGAGGGCCGCGTACAGACCCGCCACGCCGCAGCCGGCAATAACGACGTCGCACTCCATATCGGGGTATTGCTTGGTTTCCACAGGAATCCTCTCCCTTGTAATGTGACATAAGGGACCGTCCCTCATGCAACATTGTTCTAGCGCGCTGCGTACTCGAGCATACGGTCGAGCGTGAGCTTGGCCTGGTCTGCCGCCTCGTCCGAGACGCCGATCTGCACCTCGCCCTCGCCCGTCTCCAGGCAGCGCACGAGCTTCTCGAGCGTGATGAGATCCATGTTGACGCAGGTGGGCTGCACCGCGGGGAAGTAGAACTTCTTGCCAGTGCCCTGGCAGCGGCGCTCGAGCTCGTAGAGCACGCCGCGGACCGTCACGATAATGAACTCGCTCGCGTCGGACTCCTCGGCATACTTGATGATGCCGGCGGTGGAGCCGATGTAGTCGGCCTCGGCCAGAACGTCGGCCTTGCACTCAGGATGCGCCAGCACGAGCGCGTCGGGGTGGGCCTCCGTCACGTCGACGATCTGCTCGACGGTGATGATGTGATGGCGCGGGCAGTAGCCGTTGTTGAGGATGACGTGCTTTTGCGGCACCTGCTCGGCTACGAAGCGGCCCAGGTTTTGGTCGGGAATGAACAGGATATGCTGCTGCGGCAGCTCGGACACGATCTTAACGGCGTTGGAGCTGGTGACGCACACGTCGCTCCAGCTCTTGATCTCGACCGTGGAGTTGACGTAGCACACCACGGCCAGGTCGTCGCCGTACTCGGCGCGCGCCGCGTCGACCGTCTCGCGCTTGACCATATGGGCCATGGGGCAATCCGCGCCCGGCTCGGGCAGCAGCACGGTCTTGGTGGGGTTGAGCAGCTTGGCGCTCTCGCCCATAAACTCCACGCCGCACAGCACGATAGTCTGCTGCGGCAGACTCTTGGCAAGCTTTGCCAGGTAGAAGCTGTCGCCGACGTAATCGGCCACAGCCTGCACCTCGGGCGCCACGTAATAGTGCGCCAGGATCACCGCGTCACGTTGGGTTTTTAGTTGCTGAATGGCCTCGACGAGCTCTGCGGGCACCAGTGCCGCGCGCTCCGTTGCCGTCGTTGCCGATGCTAGGCCGGCCGCGATATCGCGTGCGAGCTCCGACGCATCCATGTTCGCGCTCTGTGCCATCAAGGCCCCTCTCTTTTGGCGAATCTTGGGGCTTTAGTATGACACCTAGGTTTACAGCTGACAAGACAGCTGTAAACCTAGGTGTAAAGTTGAAATAAAGATTCAATCATGTGGCAGGTCCATTTTCGAACTGGCAAGCTGAGGAAGCCGAGCTCTCGATGGCGCTGGAGGCATCTTTCGCCACCGCAATACCGCTCGGCGCGAGTTGCACGACGCGGGGCGCAAATGGGACACGCCTCCGCGAGCGGTCCGCACCCAATGTGGCAAAATCGAACTACTAAGGGGGCCGAATGCTTAAGATTATTGCCTGCGACGACGACGTCGCTTTTCTAGATAGACTGCACCGGATGATCGACCGTTGGTCGACCGAGACGGGCACGGCGGTCGATGTTGCGCTCGTCACGCGCGGCGAGGACCTGCTGGCGCGCCATGCCGCGTCGCGCGCCGACATCATCCTGCTCGACATGATCATGCCGCTCGTCAACGGCATGGACACCGCGCGCGAATTGCGCCAAGCCGATACCGCCGCGCGCCTGGTGTTCCTCACCTCGTCGCCCGAGTTCGCACTGGAGTCCTACGAGGTCCGTGCCTTCGACTATCTGCTCAAGCCCGTGACTTACGAACGCCTGGCGCAGTTGCTCGACGAGCTTTCGAGCATGCGCCCGGCGGCAACCGACGAGCTCGTGATCAAAACTTCCTTTGGCTACCACGCCCTGCGCCTGTCCGACATCGAATATGCCGAGGCGCGCAACAAGCACGTGGTCTTCCATCTGCGCGACGGACGCGATATCGAGGCACTCGAGTCGTTCCGCAGCGTCGAGGACCGCTTGGAGCAAAACGCAGTCTTCTTTAAATGCCACCGCAGCTACCAGGTCAACCTGCGCAATATCGATCACTTTAACCGCACGGACATCGTCATGCGCTCGGGTGCGTGCATCCCGCTTTCGCGCAGCTGCAAGCAGGGATTCCAAGACGCCTACTTTGCGGTTCGCTTTGAGGGTGGGAGACACTGATGGTCTCCTCGGTCGAAATGGTCCTTTGGGCAATCCACCACGCCACGACGCTGCTCTTTGGCGTCTTTGCCTCGGCGGCGCTGTGCGGTATCGAGATCAACCGGCGTCATGCGCTTGAACTGGTGCTGGTCGGTGCCGTAACTGGATGCGCATTTGGCCTCGCCAATGCCGTCGGCGGCGAGCTTTTCGCCCGCCAGGTATATCCGCTCGTCGTGCATCTGCCGCTCGTCATCTATTTGTGCGCGCGCTACCGCCTGAGCCCGCTGCTTGCCGTGCTCGGCATTACGAGTGCCTATCTGAGCTGCCAGTTCAGCAATTGGATGGGCATCGCCGCCTTTGCCGCAACCGATTCTCAGATCGCGTACTATCTGGCGCGCATCGCGACCACACTCGCCGTCTTTGCCGTCCTGTTGCATTGGGCCGGCGACATCGGTCCGCGCTTGGCGATTAAAAGCACCACCGAGCTGGGCATCCTTTTAATCCTGCCGCTCGTCTATTACGTCTTTGACTATGCCACCAACGTCTACACCACGCTGTTCCACTCGGGCTCGGTGGTAACGGTTGAGTTTTTGGCATTTGCGCTCTGTGCGTTCTACCTTATGTTTCTTGCCGTTTACCTACGCGAATACGAAGAAAAGGAAACCGCCGAGCGAGAGCGCTGGATGCTCGAAACCCGCGACAGCGCCGCCATCAAAGAGCTCGAGGCTTGGCGTCAATCTGGGCGCGAGCTGTCGATTCTTCGCCACGATATGCGCCACTTCCTACGCGGCCTGGCCGCTTTAATTGAGGAGGGCCACACCGACGAGGCGCTCAAACGCATCGACGAACTCTGCGAAGCCGGCGACCGCACCGCCGTACGCCGCTTCTGCGCCAACGAAACCGTAAACATCGCGCTTTCGTCATTTAACTCGGAAATTAATAGAAACGGCATTACCGCCAACCTGCGCGCCGCCGTACCCGAAACCATCCATGTAGGTGACGCCGACCTGTTTAGCGTGCTCTCAAATGCCTTGGAAAACGCTATCACCGCCGCAAGCGCCGCACCCCAAGGAAAGCGATTCGTCGACCTTGACCTGCGACTTGAGGACGGCCAGCTGTTGCTGTTAGTTTCCAACACGTTTGACCGCGCGCCGCGCATGGTCGACGGCATGCCCGTGACCCGGCATGCGGGCCACGGCTTTGGAACCAAGAGCATCAAACTTGCCGTGGAGCGCATGAACGGCAACTGCCAGTTCCGCATTAACGGCGATCGGTTTGAGCTGCGCGCTGTGATGTAGAAGTACGGCGCCGATCTCGCGGCGCGCCTCGCCCGCCAGGCAATCGCTCGCCGGTGCCGATCCGCTACAGTGGAGCGACCGCCGGGGTCAGCTGCTTGATGTAGGCCCACATGCGCTGCTTGGCCGCTTTGTCGGTCAGCGCCGCCTCAAAGCCATCGAGCGCGAGCACGCGGCGGCCCTGCACATGGGCGACCAGGCCGGGCTTGAGCATGGCGGTGTCGAAGTCATCAATCGCCACGAGCATATCGGCGTAGGTTTCGCGCATGACATCGGCCGCGCTGTTATCGAGCAGCAGCACCGCCTCGGGATCCAGAGCCTCCAGTGCCTCGCGGAACAGGTCGCACGGCAGGGCGTGGCCCACCGTCACAGCTCCGTCGCCCGCGCCGGCAACACTCGCCAGCACACAAAAATCTTCGGGCGCGTAACCGATTGCCCCGAGCGCCTTGCGCAATGCGGCACCATCCGCGCCGGCGGCAAGTTCGCCGCCCGAGCGCTCGGCATCATCCAAATCACCTTTGACCAGCACGATCGGCGAGCACGCGTTGCCCGCGATGCGCACGCCACGGGCCGCAAGCGATGCAAGCTCCTGCTCGGCCGCCTGGGCGATGGCTTCTTTTTTTTGGCTTTGTGACGTGGACATGCGCTCTCCAATCGTTTGCGTGCCCACCATTATATAAAAGAGCCGCCCGTGAGTGGTTGCTTTGCGGGCCGTTGGGTATAAGCACGGTCGTACTGAGTTTTACGCGGCCGAGCCGCGTCGCATTATGGAGGTCACCATGGCTGACATTAAGCAGATTACCCCCGAGAACTTCGATTCCGTCGTTAGCGGCAACCTTCCCGTACTGGTTGATTTTTGGGCGCCCTGGTGCGGGCCCTGCCGATCGCTCTCGCCCATCGTGGACGAGGTAGCCGACGAGCTGGCCGGCAAGCTTGCCGTTGCCAAGTGCAACGTCGATGACAATCAGGACCTGGCCATGAAGTTTGGCGTCATGAGCATCCCCACGCTGATTGTCTTTAAGAACGGCGAGGAGGTCGACCGCTCGGTCGGCGCTCTGCCCAAGGCGAGGCTGCAGGCGCTGCTGGAGAAGCATCTGTAATACGCTTGTTACTTACCCGCCGTCTATGAGCGCTTTTGCACCGCTCGCCGGACTTCTGGATGCACCGAGTGCAACCACGGATAGTATGGTAGTCACAAACAGCCCCCAGTGAACGGGTGCGGGTCGCACAGACTCGTACCCGTTTTCTTATGCAGCTGCGCGCAGAGCGGGCGTAGTAAAATCTGAACCACTGAACTGCCCCATACAAAAGGAGATTTTCCATGCATGATGTTGGAATGAACATGAGCCAGCTTGCCATGAGCGTCAAACAGGTCGACGACACCATCGAGCTCGCTCATGAGTGGAGCCATCAGCTGCTGCATGCGACCGAGAATTTTGACATGGAGCGCATCGGCGCCAAGCTCGAGGCCGCCATGGCCGCGCTGCACGAGGCGCATGACGCGCTCGAGGGCTACGAGGAAGCCATCGAGGCCGACCACAACTCCGTCGGCTCCGTGAAGCTGGTGTAACGTGGCCGAACATGAGCACGGCTGCGGGTACGAGCACGAGCATCCGCACGGGGCGGATGGTGACGCAGGCTGCCACTGTAGTGGCTCCGGCTCCGAGCTGGTCCGCTTTTCGGTTACCGCACCGGACGACCTGCTGCGCCGTTTTGACGAACAGATCGCGCGCCGCGGCGTCGTGGCCAACCGCTCCGAGGCCGTGCGCGACCTGATTCGCGCCTCGATCGCCAAGGAGCAGATGCGCACGCCCGATGAGCATGTTATCGGGTCGCTCACCATGATCTACGACCATCACACCGGCGATCTGACGCGCCGTCTGGACGAAGTGCAGCACGACTACACCGACGAGATCGTATCGACCATGCACGTGCATCTGGATCACCACAACTGCTTGGAGATTCTGGCGCTCAAGGGTCGCGGCGAACGTGTCTACGAGCTGGCTGACCGTCTGCTGGGCCTGCGCGGCGTTAAGCACGGCGAGCTCACGTGCGCCGCCACCAAGCAGAGCTTGGGGCTGTAACAGCACACATTTCAACGAAGGAGGGTCGCATGCGACATGCGCATATCCATGTAACGGGCATTGTGCAGGGTGTCGGCATGCGACCGTTTGTGTATCGCGAGGCCATGGCGCACGGCATTTGCGGCTGGGTGCTCAACGCGGGCGACGGCGTGCATATCGAGGCGCACGCTTCGGTCGAGGCGCTCGACGGCTTTGTCGCCACGCTGTCGGAGCACGCGCCTGCCGCGACCCGCGTTGAGCATGTCGAGGTTATGGACCTAGCACCCGGCAACTGGGACGCCGCTAACGAGCAGGGTTTTCGCATTGTGGCGTCACAGGATCAAACTGCCCACACGACGCTCATCTCACCCGACATCGCCACGTGCGACGACTGCCTGCGCGAGCTGTTCGACCCCGCCGACCGACGCTTTCACTATCCCTTTATCAACTGCACCAACTGCGGACCGCGCTTTACCATCATTCGCTCGCTGCCCTATGACCGAGCGGCCACCTCGATGAATCGCTTTCCCATGTGCCCCACCTGCGCCGCAGAGTATGCCGATCCGCTCGATCGGCGATTTCACGCGCAGCCCGATGCCTGCTTTGATTGTGGACCGCATATTACGTGGCGTGAGGTCAATTGCGGTGTTGTGCCAACGGCGGTCGACGCGACACCAGCCGTCGGCTCCACGCGCGAGGCCAGCGATGCCATCATCGAACGCTGCGTCGAGCTGCTGGCTGGCGGCGGCATCGTCGCCATCAAGGGTCTGGGCGGATTCCACCTGGCCTGCGATGCCACCAACGAACAAGCGGTACGCGAGCTGCGCCGTCGCAAGCGTCGCAGCAATAAGCCGCTTGCCGTTATGGTGCGCGACCTTGCCGACGCCGAGCGCCTGTGTCACATCGATGGCGTTGAGCGTAATCTTCTTGCCGGCAGCGTTCGTCCCATCGTGCTGCTGCGTCGCCGCGCAACCGGCAACGACGCCTACGGCTCCCCCGACGCCCCTGAGCTCGCGCCATCCGTCGCGCACGACTTGCCCGAGCTCGGCGTCATGCTCCCCTACACCCCGCTTCAACATTTACTGCTCGCCGCGGCCGCGGCGCGCGGCATGAGCGCACTCGTCATGACCAGCGGAAACCTGAGCGAAGAGCCCATCGAGACCGACGATGCCCTTGCATGGGAGCATCTCGTTGCCGCCGGCATCGCCGACGCGTTGCTCGGCAACGACCGCGCAATTCTGTCGCGCTACGACGACTCCGTGGTACGCGTGGTCGACGGCGACGTCATGCCCGTGCGTCGCGCACGCGGATATGCGCCGCAGCCGCTGTCGTTGCCGGAGCTCGACGGCGCTCCGTCCTGCGTACTCGCCTGCGGGCCGCAACAAAAGGCCACGATTGCGCTCACGCGTGAAGGGACGAACGGCGAGGCGACCTGTTTTGTGTCGCAGCATATCGGCGATGTTGAAAACGGCGGGACCTTCGATGCCTGGAACGCCGCGCGCACGCGCTTGGAAGATCTCTTTGATTTGGCGCCCGCCGCCTTGGCCTGCGATGTACACCCCAGCTATCTATCGGGCCAGTGGGCGCGCGAGCAGGCGCGAAAATGCAATCTGCCACTCGTCGAGGTGCAGCACCATCATGCGCATATCGCGAGCGTAATGGCCGAGGCCATCGCCGCGGGCCAGCTTACAACCGACGCGCGTGTCCTTGGCATCGCCTTTGACGGCACCGGCGCCGGCACCGATGGGACCATTTGGGGCGGCGAGTTTCTTGTTGCCAGCCTTGGCGGCTTTGAACGCGCCGCGCATTTGCGCACCTGGGCGCTCCCCGGCGGGGCGGCCTCCGTGCGCGACGCCCGCCGCAACGCCTTTGCCCTGCTCAGTGAGCTCGGTCTGCTCGAGCACCCAGGTGCCGCTCGGCTTTTGGACAGCCTCGACGAGCAAACGCGCAGCGTGACAGCCACCATGATCGAGCGCGGCATCAACAGCCCGCGTACCAGCAGCATGGGTCGCCTGTTTGATGCCGCAGCCGCGATTTTGGGCATTTGCGGCCAGGCAACCTACGAGGGCGAACCCGCCATCGAGCTCGAAGCCGCCGCCTGGCGCGCGCTCGACAGCGAAATCGCCCATTTTCCCGACGACAACGCCGGCTATTCCGCATCTGACCCATCGTGGCTGGACGGCCCCTATGTTCTGGACCAGAAAGCACTCTTTGAGGCACTTTTGGGAGGAATTGAAGCCGGAGCGCCCGCCGACAGGCTCGCACTCGATTTCCATGTCGCCGTCGCGCGCTCCTCGGCGCGCATCGCCAGCGATATCTGCGTGCACGAGGGCATCGACACCGTCGCGCTCTCGGGCGGCGTGTTCATGAACCGACTTCTGCTTCAGCTTCTCACCCGCGAGCTCAAAAGCGCAGGCTTTACTGTCCTTGTCCCCCACACCGTACCCGTCAATGACGGCTGCATCGCCTACGGTCAGGCAGCAGTCGCACGCACTCGCCTCGCACAGGTCGCGCCACAATAGGCTGTTCGGCCAGCCCGCAAGCCGCCGTCTCACAGGCGTAACGCGTTTGCCCGCGAACCCCGCGAGCGCTACCATCAACTGATGGATTATTGAGCGCTCATCCAGCGCAAAGCGTATACAAGGGGAACAATATGTGCCTTGCCGTTCCCGGTAAAGTAGTCAAACGCGACGACGGCTTCAAGGCCACCGTCGACATGATGGGCATCGAGCGCCCCGTGTCGCTGCGGCTCGTGCCGACGGCGCAGGTTGGCGACTATATTCTCGTACACGCCGGCTTTGGCATCCAGATTGTCGACGAGCAGGAAGCACGGGAAACGCTCGAGCTTGTTAATGCCATGTCCGAGCTGGTCGAAGAAGACCAGCTGGCCACCAACCCGGCGGAGGCTTACTAGTGGCGCCCGAGCAGCCGGCTCGCTCCGGTATCGATTTCTCGGCATTCCGCGATCCCAAGCTGGCTCGCGAGCTCATCGAGCGCATTCATGAGCTTGTCGGCGACCGCACCATCAACCTTATGGAAGTCTGCGGCACGCATACCGTGAGCATCGGGCGCTATGGCTTTCGCTCCATTATGCCGGCAGGGCTCAAGCTGCTGAGCGGCCCGGGCTGCCCCGTCTGCGTCACCGCCAACCGCGACATCGACCACGCAATCGCGCTCGCCAACATAGACGGCGCCATCATCACCACCTTTGGCGACATGATGCGCGTGCCCGGATCATCCACCTCGCTCGCTGCGCAAAAAGCGGCAGGGCGTGACATTCGCATCGTCTACTCCCCGCTCGACGCGCTCGACATTGCCGAGCAAAACCCTGATCGCCCGGTCATTTTTATGGGCGTGGGCTTTGAGACTACGACGCCCACCATCGCCGCCGCCATCTTGGAGGCCGAGGCGCGCGGGCTTTTGAACTTCTCGGTCTATTGCGTCCACAAGACCACGCCGCCGGCGTTGCGCGCCATCGCCAACGACCCCGAGACCGCCATCGACGGCTTTATCCTGCCGGGCCACGTCGCCACCATCACGGGCTTGGCCCCCTTTGGCTTTTTGGTCGACGAGTTTAAGACTCCAGGCGTGGTAACGGGATTTGAGCCGGTCGACATCTTGCAGGGTATCTGCATGCTGGTCCAGATGGTTGTTGAGGGGCAACCCGCGATCGACAACGCCTACCGTCGCGGCGTCAATGCCGACGGCAATCCTGTGGCGCGCCAGCTGGTCGAGCAGGTATTTGAGCCGTGCGACACCACATGGCGCGGGCTGGGGTTGATTGCCAACTCGGGCCTTTCCATCCGCCCCGAGTTCTCGCGCTTTGATGCCCGTGCTCGCTTTGACGTGCCCGTTGAGGCGACGGTTGAGCCGCGCGGGTGCCGCTGCGGCGACGTGCTGCGCGGGGCCATTGCGCCGAGCAGCTGCCCGCTCTTTGGCCGCACCTGCACGCCCGAGCACCCCGTCGGCCCGTGCATGGTGAGCTCCGAGGGCAGCTGCGCGGCGTACTACCGCTACCGCGACTATTAGGTTCCGCCGTTCTAACGAACGGCGGACCGGTCGACGCTGCGCGCCATTCAGGCGAGCGATTTGCCTTTCAATCGTCGGCTGCGGGCAAAAGCCCAGCAGCCTCCTCTTTCAAGGCAACTCACTCCGTCTGAATGGCGCTCGCTGGCTTTTACCTAACATCGATTCTGCCATGTCCGATTTTTATCAATTCCGTCCTCGATTGGAGTTTTGGATATGTCCCATAGCACCACCGATAGCACCGTCCTGTTGGGCCACGGCTCTGGCGGTCAGATGATGAAACGCATCATCGATGAGGTCTTTTTGGATGCCTTTGGGTCGCCCGAGCTGCTCGAAGGCAACGACGCCGGCGTCGCCGCGCTGCCCGCGAGCGGGCGCATCGCCATGTCGACCGACAGCTTTGTAGTCTCGCCGCAGTTCTTCCCCGGTGGCAACATCGGCCGCCTCGCCGTGTGCGGAACCGTCAACGACGTCGCGACCTCGGGCGCTAACGTGCGCTACCTCTCATGCGGCTTTATCCTCGAAGAGGGCTATCCCATGGACAAGCTACGCCAGATTGTGCAGACCATGGCCGAAACGGCACATGAGGCAGGCGTGAAGATTATCACCGGCGACACCAAGGTGGTCGAGCGTGGCGGTGCCGACGGCGTCTACATCAATACCGCTGGCGTAGGCGAGGTGCCCGCAGGCGTGACGCTCAGCGGTGCCAACTGCCGGCCCGGCGACGTCATCCTGGTGTCGGGCACACTCGGCGACCACGGCATCGCCATCATGAGCCAACGCGAGGGCCTGGCGTTTTCGAGCACCATCGAAAGCGATGCCGCGCCGCTCAACCACCTGATTGCCGATGTGCTTGCCGCAGCACCCGACACACGCTGCTTCCGCGACCCCACGCGCGGTGGCCTGGCCTCGACGCTTAACGAGTTTGCGCAGGCCAGCGGCGTTGCCATGGAGGTCGACGAGGATGCCGTGCCCGTGCGCCCCGACGTGCAGGCCGCCTGCGAGATGCTCGGCTACGATGTGCTGCAGGTGGCAAACGAGGGCAAGATGGTTGCCGTCGTGCCGACCGAGCAA
The DNA here is from genome assembly GCA_902475445.1 of uncultured Collinsella sp. GTDB lineage: Bacteria > Actinomycetota > Coriobacteriia > Coriobacteriales > Coriobacteriaceae > Collinsella. The sequence continues at coordinate 22,261 of CABRZN010000003.1, read as the reverse complement.
GCCGATGCCGCGCTGAGCGCCATGCGCGCCGCCCGCTACGGCGAGAATGCCGCCATCGTCGGTCGTGTGCTGCCACTTGCCGAGGGCGCCCGTCCCGCCGTGCGCGTACGCACCGGCTGGGGCTCGACCCGTATCCTCGACATGCTTGTGGGAGAACAACTGCCGAGGATTTGCTAACGACAAAGGCTCAGGGCTATTAAAGATATTCAGATTCCAAACATGCCCGGCACGCATGCCCAGTATCATGGGGTGCGTTTTACAACTCAAGCGGCAGGAGCACCCATGGCAGCAGCTTTTTCCCATGTGATCTTTGATCTGGATGGCACCATCCTCAACACGCTCGAGGACCTGGCGGCCGCCAGCAACCATACCTGCGAGATGCACGGCTGGCCCACGTTTGCCGTAGACGAGTACCGCTACAAGGTGGGAAACGGCATGCTCAAGCTGGTTGAGCGCTTTATGCCCGCCGAGTATGCGGGCGACGGCCGCATGTTTGAGCAGACGCTTGCCGAGTTTAGGGCCTATTACGGCGAGCACAAGGAGGACCACACCGCTCCCTATGCCGGCACGATCGAGATGCTCGACCGCCTGCGCGCCGCGGGCGTGCAGCTTGCCGTGCTCACCAACAAGGACCATGTTTCGGCCGCTCCGCTTATCGAAAAATACTTTGGTTCCGAGCGCTTTGCGCTGGTGCAGGGCCGCGTCGATGCGTTTCCTCCCAAGCCCGAGGCGCCTGTTACGCTGCATGTGATGAAAGAGCTAGGCGCCGACCCGGCAACCACGCTCTATGTGGGCGATTCCAATGTCGACGTCCTGACCGGTCACAATGCCGGCCTCAAGAGCGCCGGTGTCAGCTGGGGCTTCCGCGGCCGCGCAGAGCTGGAGTCCGCCGGCGCCGACTACGTGGTGGACACCCAGGAAGAGCTCGCGTCGCTGATTCTGGGCGAGTAGCGGGGCTGTCGCTCAACACGGCTGGATAGATTCTGTCGCGCGGAAAGCGCATCCCGTTTTGCCGCCTCAGAATGGGATGCGCTTTCCGGTTGAGCCTTGTCGGGGAAACGGCATCCCGTTTCAGAGCAATATTCCGGGTCGCACTTTCCACAACCCACCCCATCCGGAAACCGCGACCCGCTATTCGGCCAAATACCGGCTCGTATTTTCCCGAGCATTCGATGCAACGCTGGCGCAAGGAGTGTCCCCAACTGCCGGCAGAAAAGGAACGTCCCCAAGTGCCGCCCCAATGACTACCATGGCAACGCCGCAGGTAGAGGACGAACAGCGAGCGGGCACCAGAGCGAACAAATTGGCATGAAAAGAGGACGGCATAGACCTTCTGGTCATGCCGCCGAAGTTGAAAGGCAGATTGCCGCTCTGGCGGGCTTGCAGCGTCGAGCAGTTGCGGCGTTTGGTAAAACGCCGCAACGAACTAGCTCAGCATTGCATCCATCATCTCGGAGTTGACAGAGTCGTCGGCAGACCACTCGCCGTCGTCGTTGCAGGTGTACTTGAAGATAACCGTGGTCTTCCTGGGCTCGGTGGCCTTGGTCACATCGACCATAACCTGACCGGCCATCTTGTACAGCTCGTCATCGGAAGGAACCGTGTCAAGCGCAGCGACCTTCTCCTGATACTGGGTGGAGAAGTCCTCGACGATCTTGTTCATGGACTTGCATGTGATAGAGACCTCGGCGGTCGCGACACCCTTGTCCTCGTCGACCGTCACGTCGCCGATCTTGTAGTCAAAGCCCTCGAGATAGGTCTTGGCATACTCCTTGGGATCGATACCCAGCTGCTCGAACTCGTCGCCCGAAGCCTCCTCCAGACCAGAGAGGAAGTCGTCGCCACCGTTCTTGACCTCGTCAAACTGCGTCGTAAGATCCTCGGTGATGAGCTCCTCAACCGAAGGACCTCCACAGCCGGAAAGCACGACTACGCATGCAACCAAGACGGCCACGAGGGGCGCAAGCAGCAGCTTCTTTTTCATGTTGTTCCTCCCAATGAGCGGCACCGCGCTTCCCAGACGCGGCGCACGTTGTAATAAGTAAGCCCATACTATCCACTTATGAACACCCTTGGCAACGCGAAGGCGCGGTCGGTTCGTTTTAGCGTCCGAACGGTTTGCAAGCCCGCCCAACGTGCAATAAAACGCTTCCCCGCGATGCAATAAAAAAGGTGGCCGGAAAACCCGACCACCCTTGCACATCCTTTGGATGCCGCAGTTTACTTGCGGACGACCTTAACGATGGCGTCACCGGCGGCGACAGCGGAGTTGGCCTCGACGGCGAGCTCGACATCGGCAAACTCGGCGGTGTTGGACACGGCCACGACGACGCAGTCCTTGTAACCGGCAGCGGCGATCTTGGCGCGGTCGATCTTGAGTATGGGCTGGCCAGCCTTCACAACGTCGTCGGCCTTGACGAAGCCCTCGAAGCCATCACCGTTCATGTTGACGGTATCGACGCCAACGTGCACCAGAACCTCGATGCCGCTATCGGACTGCAGGCCCACGGCGTGACCCATGGTGACGGTCACCTTGCCGTCGCAGGGAGCGTAGACCAGGTCGTCCTCGGGCCACACGGCGCAGCCCTTGCCCAGAACCTCGCCACCAAAGACGGGATCGGGCACGTCGGCCATCTTGATGACCTTGCCCTTGACGGGCGAGCACAGCACGTCGGCGCCGGCAGAAGCAGAGATGGAGGACGGAGCAGCGGCAGCCGCGGGCTCAGCCTTCTTCTTGAACATGTCAAACAGACCCATACGTTTTCTCCTCTTGATTAAGCGCAACGTTATGCGCATGCCTATGGTGATTATAGTGCCAAATGGTCTGAAAACTAAGGCGAGGGCTCGAATCGAGAGCCCTTCCAAGCCCTTCCCAAAACCTTTCCCCAGTGGCACTCATATTGTCGATTAAGCCAGGCCCTCGGTGCCGTTGGACTTGATGATCTTCTGGTAGGCGAAGAAGCTGTCCTTGCGGCGGCGCTCGTAGGTACCGGTGCCGTCGTCGTACTTATCGACGTGGATGAAGCCGTAGCGCTTGCGCATCTCGCCGGTGCCGGCAGAAACCAGGTCGATGGGACCCCACCAGGTGTAGGCGATCAGGTCGACGCCATCGGCAATGGCCTCGCCCATGGCCTTGACGTGGCTCTGCAAGTAGGCGATGCGGTACGGGTCGTGGATGGAACCGTCCTCCTCGACCTCATCGTAGGCGCCCATGCCGTTCTCGACCACCATCAGCGGAATCTCGTAGCGGGCGTAAATCTCGTTGAGGGCGATGCGCAGGCCCAGCGGATCGATCTGCCAGCCCCAATCGGTGGACTCCAGATAGGGGTTCTTGCCGCCAAAGGTCATGTTGCCCTCAGTCATCTCGTGATCCTTGTGGGTGCCCACAGTGCCGGACATGTAGTAGCTAAAGGTGTAGAAATCGACCTTGCCGTCGGCGATATCCTGCAGGTCGCCGTCCTCCATCACAAGCTCGACATCGTTTTCGGCCCAGAAGCGCTTGGCATAGAACGGGTACTTGCCGCGCACCTGCACGTCGGAGCAGTACCAGTTCATGGTATTCATCTCCTGCTGCGTGGCGAACACGTCAGCCGGATCGCACGTGGCGGCATAGGAGAGGATGAAGCAATCCATGTTGCCCATCTTAAACTGCGGGTAGTGCTCGTGGGCATAGCGCACGACACGGCCACTGGCCACGAACTGGTGATGCAGGGCCTGCATACGGGCCTGCGGCGTGGTGTGGACCGCCGAAGCCGGGCCCTCAAAGCCCTGGATCATGCTGGTCCCAAAGAGGTTGCCCATGTCTTGGGTGCCGCAGTTGATCTCGTTGAAGGTGAGCCAGAACTTGACCTTGTCCTGATAGCGGTCGAAGACGGTCTGGCAGTACTTCTCAAAGAAGCCGATGAGCTCGCGGCTCGCCCAGCCGTTGTACTTCTCGACCAGGTGATAAGGCATCTCGTAGTGCGACAGGGTCACGAGCGGCTCGATATTGTGAGCGCGCAGGCAGTCGAAGACGCGGTCGTAAAAGGCGAGGCCGGCCTCGTTGGGCTCGGCGTCGTCGCCGTTGGGGAAGATGCGGCTCCAAGAGATGGACATGCGGAACATGGTAAAGCCCATCTCGGCGAACAGCGCGATGTCCTCCTCGTAGTGATGGTAGAAATCGATGCCGTCATGATTGGGGTAGAAGCGGTCGGGGTCGATGTCGATCGTAATCTGACGCGGCTCCTTGTAGCTGCCGCCCAAAAAATGGTCGTCGACGGAAGGACCGCGGCCGTCCACGTTCCAAGCGCCCTCAAACTGATTGGCGGCGGTAGCGCCACCCCAATAGAAACCCTCGGGGAACTTGATGTTTGCCATGAGCATCTCCTTTGCATCGCGGTTCGATAAGCCGAGTATCGCCCACGCACGCGACAGGCAGGGGCAGGGGTGCCAAACCCGACACTTCTTTTCGCAGCGGCACCCCGCCGCCACCCCGCCCCTGACACTTCCTGATACCTGCCAAAAAGGGACAGGTTTATTTTGGTCGGTTTTATCTGGGCAAACGCTGGCGATACGCTGCCGGCGTGCAGCCATAGCGCTCGGCAAACTTTTTGTAGAAGAAGCTCATGTTGGCGTAGCCGGCCTCGTGCGCCGCGACTTCCGCAGTGGAGCCGGCGTCGAGCAGTGTTGCCGCGCGTGTCAGGCGACTCTCCTGCACGAGCTGCATAAACGTGCGCCCCGACTGCCGTTTGAGCAGCGCGCTTGCGTAGTTGGGACTCAGATGGAGGTGGCGAGCTACGTCCTCGAGCGTACAATCGCAGGCATGGCGCTCGATGTATCCCACGGCGGCCGCGACCTGCGCCGAAGGCAGCCTGGGCATGTCCGCCTGCAGCAGCGATGTCTCATAGCTTTGCATAAGTTCGACCAGCAGCAACTCAAACAGCCTCGACACGATCTGGGGACTCGCCGCCGTCGGCTCCAGAAGCTCGCACAGCATCTCCTGCATATATCGGCGCACGCGGCGGCTGTTGACCGTGCGGAAATGCACATGACCGCGGTGGTCGGTTTCGTCATTGAGGGCATTAATGAGGAACTGCGAGACGGTGCTTGACGGCGACAGGCTCTGCTCTAGGCTGCGGTGCAACATCGGCCGCGAGATGACGATGCTCAGCATAATGTCATGCTCGCCGAGCTCGCCCACGGCATGTGGACAGGCCGCGTCGAGTAAGAGCACCTCGTTTTGGGCAAGCGTAAGCTGTTCGCCGTTGACGGTCTGCGGCGCATGCCCACGATAGACATAGCCGATTTCGACATAATCGTGCACATGCTCCGGTACAGGGTTGAAGCGCGAGTTGCGCACGATTGATAAGCCCTCGGGCATGCCTTCTTGGTGTAAAGCTCGCGTCGGGTCACCGATTTTATGGATATGTTTTTCACCGATATTCTGTTGATGACCCCAGCTGAACGCATCATTCCAGTCATAGCGGGCGCCTGCGTGGTAAGCACGCTCGCTGTCGGTCAGCTCGAGCAGAAGGCTGTCTAAACGTGCAAGATCCATGACATCACAATCGTTGATTCGGTCATATTCTGCTGTGGTTTTGATATTAGCAGGACGGCGTGCTCGGCGTACTCTGACTTCAATCGATTTAAAAGGTTGGTTTTAGAGGAGTGGATATGGCGGCATACGACAACCATGTGCTTCCGTTCTTGTGGCTCAAGGGCGAGGCGCACGAGACGATTACCGAATACTTGGAGCAGATTGCCGGTGCGGACATCCGCGAGGTCTGCCTCGAATCACGCACGCATCCCGAGTTTTGTCGCGACGGCTGGTGGACTGACCTGCGTTTTATCATCGGCGAGTGCAAGCGCTTGGAGTTGAAGATCTGGCTGCTCGACGACGCCCATTTCCCCACGGGCTACGCCAACGGCGCGCTTGCGGGCGAGAACGTCGACCCCGCGCTTAGGAAGACCGTGCTCAAACATCGCACGGTTACGGTCGTTGGTCCCCAGCCGTCCACGGTCATTAAGCTCGGCAATCTTATGGATCCCACGGAGCGCTTTGTGGGCGCGGCGACTTTCGACGCCGCCGGTGCACCGCTCAATCTTGAGCTCTCCGTTGAGCAGGCCGACGGCACCCCCGCCCGCCTGCGTTTTGACGCCCCCGACGGCATCGCCACCGTCGAGCTCTACGTCACCAGCCAAAAGACCGGCTTTCGCGATGAGTACATCAATATGGTCGACGCCGATTCGTGCCGCGTGCTCATCGATGCCGTCTACAAGCCCACGTTTGAGCACCTGGGCGACGAGTTCGGCCGCACCATCCTGGGCTTCTTTACCGATGAACCCGGCTTTATGAACGAGAAGGGCACGGCTCTCGACGATGCTTCTACCAGCAGCCTTATCGGACGCGGCGATATGGCACTGCCCTGGTCGGACGAGCTTGCCAGCCGTTTGCACGAGGCGTTGGGCGCGAGCTGGCTCACCAAGCTACACGGCCTTTGGACACGCGAGGCAGATGACGCCCGAGTCCGTCACACCTACATGGACATTGCCACGCAACTCTACCGCGCATGCTTTGACGAGCAAATTGGCGACTGGTGCCGCGAGCACAGCGTCATGCACATCGGACATGTGATTGAGGACAAGAGTTGCCACACGCGCCTGGGCCAGGGCGCCGGACACTACTTCCGCGCGGTCGCCGGGCAGGATATGGCGGGCATCGACGTTGTCATCAACCAGCTCGCCCCCGGCATCGACCACGGGCGCTACAGCTACTTCCGCGGCGCGTGGAACATGGAGTTCTTTACCTACGCGCTTGCCAAGCTGGGCTCTTCGGCCGCGCGTCTCGACCCAAAAAAGCAGGGGCGCTGCATGGCCGAGGTCTTCGGCGCCTTCGGTTGGCACGAGGGCCTGCGCGAGATGAAATGGATCGCCGACCACATGCTCGTCCGCGGTATTAACTGGTTTACGCCGCACGCGTTTAGCATGGCGCCCTTCCCCGATTGGGACTGCCCGCCGCACTTTTACGCGCACGGCAACAATCCGCAATGGCCGCACTTTAGCCAGCTCATGAGCTATATGAACCGCACTGCCACGCTGCTTTCGGGAGGCAGCGCCACGCGTCCCGTCGCCGTCCTGTACCACGCCGATGCCGAGTGGGCCGGCAGCGCCATGCCTATCGAGCGCGTGGCTGCCGAGCTCACGCGTGCGCAGATCGACTTTGATTTTGTGCCCGCCGAGGCTTTTAAGGATGAGGACCGTTACGAGGTTTCGATTGCCTATGGAATGCTTACCATAAACGATTGCCGCTACCAGGCGTTTGTTATGCCAGGAGCTGCATTTATTGGCTCGGCGACGGCGCAGGCCGTGAGGCGCATGATGGCGGCGGGCGTTATGGTCCTCGCCGTCGACGAGGTGCCGAGCACGCTTTACGACGCCGATGGCGTGGTTGAACTGGGTGAACTTGCAGCGACTCCGCTTGCCGATATGGCGGGCGTGCTGGCGAGCGTTGGGCTGCAGACGGTTGTCACCGACACGCCCCAGCCCTGGTTGCGCGTGCTTCGCTACGAGCACGCCGGCGAGACCTACGTCATGCTGGTCAACGAACACCCGCACGAGCGCATCGACTGCACAGTTAAACTCGCGCAGGGCGAGCGACTTTGCGGCACGCGCCTCGACCTGTTGAACGGCACCGATCCCGTTGCGTTTGACGGAACGCTTGAGCTCGCACCCTTCGAGAGCTGCTTCGTTGCCTTGGAGACGGACGGCGAGCTTGAGTCCGGGGACGGCGCGGACATGGGCTCGAGCGATGCGCTCGCCCTCGACATCAACGGACCTTGGACCGTCGCCCTCTCCCCTGCCGGCAGCGGAACCTTTGGCGCCCCGCAGGAACTCGAGCACTTGTGCGATCTCACTGCCGAGCGATTCCCCGATGCATGCGGGACGTTCCGCTATCGCACATTGTTCGAGCTGGCGAACGACCTTGCCGATGTCACAATCGACCTGGGAGATGTCTACGAAGTCGCGACACTTACGCTCGACGGACACCCACTCGGCACACGCATCTGTCCGCCCTATCGCTTTGCCATCGATCATCTTGCTGCCGGCACGCACGAACTCACTGTCGACGCCATCAACACGCTCGATCATGCGATTCCCGACATCTTCGCCCTCACCGAACCCATCGCCCCGAGCGGCATCCTCGGTCCCGTTACCCTTTGCGGGCAAAACCTGCCAAAATAAGCCTGTCCCTTTTTGGCAGATTTGTTGAGTGTGGGAGTTCGCATGGATATCAAACGCAAGATTTCCGAGGCACAGGGCCTTACCCCTACCGAGCAACAACTCGGCATCTCGGCCCTTGCCATGGGCGAAGACGTCCGCGGACTCTCCATCAAGGAATTTGCCGCCCGCACCAATGTTTCGGTCGCGAGCGTGCACCGCTTTTGCAAAAAGCTCGGCCTCGAGGGATTCAAAGACCTCAAGGTCGAGCTCATCCGTCAGGCAGCCGAAGCGGGTAACCGGCGCGACGTGGACATTAATTTTCCCTTCGATGCCACCTCCACTCCTGCGCAGGTGATGGAGCGCATGGAAAGGCTCTACCAGACCACCTTGGCCGAAACGCAGGAGCTGCTCGACCCCGCACAGCTCGACTACGCCGCCAAGCTCGTCATGCGCGCCGGCACCGTGGACATCTACACGGGCTCGCACAACCTCTATCCAGCGGGAATGTTCCACGATCGTCTGCTTTCCGCCGGTAAGCGCGCGACGTGCTACGGCGGCATCGAGGCCCAGGTGCGCACGGCGCTCACCTCGGGCCCCGACCATGTGGCAATCGTCATTTCCTACAGCGGCCTTGCCCCCAACTTCAAGGAAATCTTGCCGATCCTCAGTAGTCGGCATGTCCCGGTCATCGTCATCGGCACACCATACTGCGCCCGCATTCACCCCGGCTTTGCCGCCTATCTCATGGTGAGCGACCACGAGAGCATGACGCACCGCATCACGCAGTTTGCCAGCCACATCGCCGTGCAGTACGTGCTCGATTCGCTCTATAGCAGCTACTTTGCCAAAGATTTCGCCCGCTGCTCCGAGTTCCTCGAGCGATTGTTTCCCTACACCCGCCTGCCCGGGCTTAAGTAGCGACGAGCGTGGATTTTCGGACACTAACCTAACGAGCGTGGATGATCTCCCACTTTGAGGCCGTCACCGAGCCAAAAACGGGAGATTATCCACGCTCATTTCAGACTGGTCATTGGGAACGTTCTTAAACGACTAGTCAAACAAAAACGCCCCCAAGTGCCGCATCGCCAGCAACGGGAGTGCCAATGCCTTGGTACCGACAGCGAAAGCCCGCCAGAGCGAGCAAGGTGCCTTGAAACGAGGCGGCATTGACCTTCTGGTCATGCCGCCGAAGTTGAAAGGCAGATTGCCGCTCTGGCGGGTTTGCAGCGTCAACTGGTTACGCGGGCTGGTAAGCCCGCGTAACCCTAATAATTGGCTTCGTAGCCGTTGCCGTCGCCGGTGGGCTCTTCGTAGTAGTCCGAATCGCTCGAATCGCTTGAGTCATCGGAATCGTCAGAGCTGACCGATGAGGTTGCGGTACCGTTTGCGTAGTCGTCAGACGTGTTGTTGTTCAGGTCGCCGATCGTAGAGCTCGAACCGTCGGAAAGACCCATGGTGTTGGGACCCTTGGGATCCTTGCCGGCGTCGACGCGCTCCATCATTTCCTTGAGCTCGTCCTCGTAGACAAAGACGTAGCTCACACCGTCGATCATGGTGCTGTCGTCGGCGTACGAGGGCAGGTTGGCCGAGTAGATACCGTCGACATCCATACCGCGCATGGCATTGACCGTAGCCACGATATCCTGAACGCTCATATCGGTTACGAGCATATCAGACAGCGAATTAACCAGGCCAAAGATCTTCGTGGCATCGAAGTTATTGAGAATCTGGTTGGCAAGGGCGCCAAGCACCTGACGCTGGTGGCGCATGCGCGTGTAATCGCCGTCGGCATAGGTGTAGCGGCAGCGGGCATAGGTTAGGGCGGTGGCACCGTCCATATGCTGCTGGCCAGCGGTAATCTTAATATCCAGGTGCTCGGGGTCGTCAACATCATCGGTTGCGTTAATGTCGATACCGCCAACCGAATCAATCAGCGCCTGCATTCCGTCGAAGCTGACCTCGGCATAGTGGGAAATCTGAACACCGCACAGCTCGTTGACCGCCTCGACCATGGCCTCGGCGCCGCCAACGGTATGGCAGGCGTTGATCTTCATGGTCTCGCCCTTGTACTCGACCTTGGTGTCGCGCGGAACGGAAATGAGCGTCGCCTGCTTTTGCGTGGGGTCGATGCGTGCCAGGATAATCGAGTCGGCACGATACGTATCCTCGCCCGGACGGCCGTCGGTGCCAAGAAGCAGCACGTAGAACGGATCCTTTGCCTCATCGGTGTCAACCAGAACCCGACGCAGATTGTCGGTAATGACATTAGAATCGCCGAGCTTGCCCATAATGGTGGCAAACCACAGGCCGGCAGCGGTAGTGGCACTCAGCAGCACGCCAAGCACGACAATGAGCGCGACGTGACGAATCGTGTGGCTACGGCGACGTTGACGAGCGCGCTCGGAATAGCGAGCCACGTTATCGCGACTGTAGATCTTGGCCTGCGCACCAGTTGAGGGTCTTCGGGTGGTGGTATCCGCGAGGGGCTTTTTATTAAACATAGGCAACCTGTATTAGTAGATGACGGGATCGGGGACGGTAGCATGCTCGACATGCGCGCCAAGCGCCTGCAGCTTTTCGACAAACTGCTCGTAGCCGCGCTTGATGTGATGGATAGCCGAAACCTCGGTCGTCCCGTCGGCGATCAAGCCCGCTACAACGAGGGCCGCTCCGCCGCGCAGATCGGGCGAGGTAACCTGTGCACCCGAGAAGCCCTTGACGCCATGAATCATGGCATGATGGCTCTCGATACGAATGTCGGCACCCATGCGCACCAGCTCTGATGCGAACATAAAACGATTCTCGAAGATGTTCTCGGTGATAACGGAGCTGCCATCGGCAAGGGCGGAGAGTACCATAATCTGCGCCTGCATGTCCGTCGGGAAGCCGGGGAACGGAAGCGTCTGGATGTCGACCGGCTTGATACGCTCGGCACGGTTCACATGGACGCCATCCTCGACGCGCTCGCAGTCGATACCCATGAGCTCCATCTTCTTGAGCACCATGCCCAAGTGAATGGGGCAAAAGCCCGTGACATCGACACCGCGATCGTCGGCCATCAACGCACCGGCAACGATAAAGGTACCGGCCTCGATGCGGTCGCCCACCACGCGATGGGTAACGGGATGGAGCTCTTCCACGCCTTCGATAGTCACGACGGGCGTACCGGCGCCTACAATCTTGGCGCCCATCTCGTTGAGCATGTTGGCGAGATCGACAATCTCGGGCTCGCGGGCGGCATTGTCGATAACCGTGGTGCCCTGTGCGCGCACAGAGGCCATGATGAGGTTCTCGGTCGCACCGACGCTGGCGAACTCGAGCGTGACGGTGGTACCGCGCAGACCTTGGGGCGCATTAGCGTTGATGTAACCGTGGGCGGTATCAAACTCAACGCCCAGGGCCTCGAGACCCAGAATGTGCATATCGATCTTGCGAGCACCCAGGTTGCAGCCGCCCGGCATGGCAATCTTGGCGCGATGGAAGCGGCCCAGCAGGGGTCCCATGACGGCGGTGGAAGCACGCATCTTGGCAACGAGCTCGTAAGGGGCCTCCCAAGAATCGACCTGAGAGGTATCAATCTCGAGCGTGTGCTCGTCGAGAACATCGATCGTAGCGCCCATGCCCTTGAGCACCTTGCCCATCACGTGGACATCGGAAATATCGGGCACGTTCTGCAGCGTCGTCTTGCCCGGCGCCAGAAGCGTTGCCGCCATGAGTTTGAGCGCGGAGTTCTTGGCGCCCGAGACGGGCACGGAGCCTCCGATGGCGTGGCCACCCTCAACGCGGATAATATCCAAGGTCTACCCTTTCAAAAAGCATGCCCGGGGTGGCTGGGCCATCCCGGGCATGATGTGTTCGCAAATGGTCGAACGCTAAATCGTTTGACTATTGGGCAAGCTTGAGCTTACACCATGCGATTTCATTATAGAGGTAGGCGCGGCGTGCATCATCCTCCGACAAATTACCCAGCTTCTCTTCAAAACCTTGAATATCAGCTTTAAGCTTGTCGGCATCGACGGTCGCCAAATCGCAAGCGCGCTCGGCGAGAACGGTCACGACATCGTCCGCAACCTGGGCATAGCCGCCGGCCACGGCAAACGTGTGGTCGACAGTGCCCATGGCCTTATCGGAAACGCGAACGTAACCGCGGTCGATCGTGCAGATCTCGCTGGAGTGAGCAGGCAGGACGCCAAACTCGCCATCCGTGGACGGAATCGACACAAACGCAGCGTCGCCCTCATAGGCGCAGCTCACGGGGCACACGATGCGGATACGCATAACCTACTTCTCCCCCATCTTGCGGGCGCGCTCGCGCACGTCCTCAATCGTGGAAGCATAGCGGAAAGCCTGCTCGGGCAGGTCATCGGCCTTGCCGTCGACAATCTCGGCGAAAGAGCGGACGGTATCCTCGACGCGGACGTAGACACCGGGGTTGCCGGTGAACTTCTCGGCGACGTGGAAGGACTGCGAGAGGAACTGCTGGATCTTACGGGCACGGTTGACCGTAAGGCGCTGCTCCTCGGACAGCTCGTCCATACCCAGAATGGCGATGATGTCCTGAAGGTCGGAGTACTCCTGCAGGAGCTCCTGGACCTTGACGGCGACACGGTAGTGCTCCTCGCCGACGATCGAGGGATCGAGAGCGTCGGAGGAAGACGCGAGCGGGTCGATAGCCGGGAACAGGCCGAGCGACGAAATGCTACGCGAAAGAACCGTGGTGGCGTCGAGGTGCGTAAACGTCGTGGCAGGCGCCGGGTCGGTCAGGTCGTCTGCGGGGACGTAGACAGCCTGGACGGAGGTAATGGAGCCCGTCTTGGTCGAGGTAATGCGCTCCTGGAGGTCGCCCATCTCGGTTGCCAGCGTGGGCTGGTAACCAACGGCGGACGGCATACGGCCCAGCAGTGCGGAAACCTCGGAACCTGCCTGGGAGAAGCGGAAGATGTTGTCGATGAACAGCAGAACGTCCTGGCCACGATCACGGAAATACTCAGCGGTGGTAAGGCCGGCCAGACCGATGCGCAGACGCGCTCCGGGCGGCTCGTTCATCTGACCATAGACCAAGCAGGTCTTGTCAATAACGCCAGACTCGCTCATCTCGAGGAACAGGTCGGTGCCCTCGCGGGTACGCTCGCCGACGCCGGTGAACACCGAAGTGCCGCCGTGCTCCTGGGCGAGGTTGTTGATGAGCTCCTGAATCAAAACGGTCTTGCCGACGCCGGCGCCGCCGAACAGGCCTGTCTTGCCGCCACGGATGTAGGGCTCGAGCAGGTCGACGGCCTTGATGCCGGTCTCGAAGATCTCGGTCTTGGTGGTGAGCTCGTCGAAACGGGGCGCTGCATGGTGGATGGGGTAGAACTCCTCCACCTCGGGCATGGGCTTGCCGTCGACGGGCTTGCCCATGACGTTCCAAATGCGGCCGAGCGTCTCGGGGCCGACCGGCATCTTCATGGGCTCACCGGTATCGGTGGCGATGAGGCCGCGCTGCAGGCCGTCGGTCGAGGACATGGCGACCGTGCGGACGACGCCGCCCGGAAGCTGGCTCTCGACCTCGAGGATCGTGCTCAGATGACCGATCGGGGTCTCGGCCTCGACCGTGAGCGCGTTGTAGATCGGGGGCACCGCGCCGTCAAACTTGACGTCGACGACAGGGCCGATGATTCGCACGATGCGACCATCACCGGCAGTCGTCTTCTTGGTGGCTTCCTCGACCGCAAGCTTTACGGTGTTATTAGCCATTACTGTTCCTCCAATGCTGAGGCTCCGCCGACGATCTCGTTAATCTCGGTCGTGATCGAAGCCTGGCGCACGCGACTATACGTGCGGGTAAGGGTCGAGATGATCGCGGTGGCGTTTTCCGTCGCGGAGTGCATGGCCTTGCGGCGTGCACCCTGCTCGGCAGCCGCCGAATCGATCAGGGCCTGGTAGATGACCGTCAGGATATAAGACGGCACAAGCTTGCCGAGAACATGCTCGGGAGAGGGCACGAACTCGAACGTGGACGAGATGCGCTTAGGGGCGTCGGTCTCGTTCTTACGCGGACCGTGGGCCATAGCGATCATCTCGGGGTCGAGCGGCAACAGATGCTCGACGCGAAGCTCCTGATCCACGCGATTCTTGGCGTGGTGGTAGACAAGCTCGACACGGTCAAGCTCACCGGCACGATACGCATCGCAGATATGAGAGGAGATCATGCGGGCCTGATTGAAATCGGGCTCAGAGGAGTTGCCCTCAAAGTGCATGACGACGTTTGCGCGGTCACGGAAATACGTGGCCGGCTTACGCCCGCACGCGATGATCTCGCACTCGATGCCGTCGTTCGCCCAAGAAGCGGCGAGCTTTTCGGCCGTGCGCTCCACCGTCGTATTGAAACCGCCGGCAAGGCCGCGGTCCGAGGCAATAACGACAATCAGGCCATGCTTGACGTTCTCATGCTTCTGCAGCATGGGATCGGTGCCCGAACAGGAAGCGTCGCCGGCGACCGTCAACATGACGTCGGTCAGCGCCTCCTTATAGGGCTCGGCCTGCTTGGAGCGATCGAGGGCACGACGGATCTTGGCCGTAGAGACCATCTCCATCGTGCGCGTGATCTGCTTGGTCGTGGTAACCGAGGAGATTCGCTTCTTAATGTCGCGAAGGTTGGCCATGGGGCTTAGTTCTCCTCTGATCCAGAAACATCCGAATGGTGCTTGGCCATGAACTGCTGCTTGAAGTCGCCGATGACGCGCAAGAGCTCAGCCTTGGTGTCATCATCGATCTTCTTGGCGCGAACCTTGTCGAGCAGCGAGCCAAAGCCATTGTCCATGTACTCGATGAGCTCGGCACGGAAAGGCAGCACGTCGGCGATCTCCAGGTCATCCAGGAAGCCCTCGTTGCCAGCGAACAGCGTAACGATCTGCTCGCCAACCTCAAACGGCTTGTAACGCGGCTGCTTCAGGAGCTCGGTCATGCGGGCACCATGGGTCAGCTGCTTCTGAGTAGCCTCGTCGAGGTCGGAGCCGAACTGCGTAAAGCCGGCGAGCTCCTGGTACGAAGCGAGGTCCAGACGGAGGTTGCCGGCGACCTGCTTCATAGCCTTGGTCTGCGCGTCGCCACCGACGCGGGACACGGAAATGCCCACGTCAACTGCCGGGCGCTGGCCCTGGAAGAAGAGCTCGGACTGCAGGTAGATCTGACCATCAGTAATGGAAATGACGTTGGTCGGAATGTAGGCCGAGACGTCGCCGTCCTGGGTCTCGATGATCGGCAGAGCCGTCATGGAGCCATAACCGTTCTTCTTGGACATCTTGACGGCACGCTCGAGCAGACGAGAGTGCAGGTAGAAGATGTCGCCAGGATAGGCCTCGCGTCCGGGCGGACGATGCAGCGTCAGCGACATCTGACGGTAGGCCACAGCCTGCTTGGACAGGTCGTCGTAGATGACGAGCACGTGGCCGCCGGGGTTGGTCTCGCTGGCGGGCTTGCCGTCCTCGCCGTTGTACATGAAGAACTCGCCGATAGCGGCACCGGCCATAGGCGCGATGTACTGCATAGGGGCGGAATCGGCAGCGGTGGCCGAAACGATGATGGTGTAGTCGAGCGCACCGTGCTGAGCGAGGGTCTCGCGGATGTTGGCAACCGTGGAGGCCTTCTGGCCGATGGCGACATAGATGCAGACCATGCCCTTGCCGCGCTGGTTGAGGATAGCGTCGATGGCAATGGCGGTCTTACCGGTCTTACGGTCGCCGATGATGAGCTCTCGCTGACCGCGGCCGATAGGCACCATGGAGTCGATGGCCAACAGGCCGGTCTGAACCGGCTCGCACACCGGGGTACGGTCGATGACGCCGGGGGCCTTGAACTCAATGGGACGACGGTGCGTGGCGACGATGTCGCCCAGGCCGTCGATGGGCTGGCCGAGCGGATTGACGACGCGGCCGAGCATGGCGCGGCTCACGGGGATATCCATAATGCGGCCAGTGGTGCGGCACTCGTCGCCTTCCTTGATGGAGTCGACGGCACCAAACAGAACGGCGCCGACCTCGTCACGGTCAAGGTTCTGGGCAAGGCCGAAGACGGTCTCACCGGTATCGGAGCTCTTGAACTCCAGAAGCTCGCCTGCCATGGCGCTCTTGAGGCCGGAGACGCGCGCGATGCCGTCGCCTACCTCGTCGACCGTTGAAACCTCATGCGTATCGACCGTCGCGGAGAGGCTCGTGAGCTGCTCCTGCAGTTTCTTGGCGATATCCTGGGCATTGAGGGTTTCGGACATTAGGCTTCACCTCCGTACGAATTAGCAGAGTTTGCGAGGGTCTCCTGCGCGATGCGCAGCTGCGTCTTGACGGAAATGTCACGACGCTCGCCGCGGGCCTCGAGCACCAGGCCGCCCACGATAGACGGGTCGACCTGCTCGATAAGGAATACCTTGCGGCCGAAGTCCTGCTCGCATTTCTTAGTGATGGTTTGACGCAGCTCGTCGTCGAGCGGGATCGCCGTGGTGACGGTCACGCCCACTACATCCTCGTCTTCCTCGGCAACATACTTAAAGGCAGCTGCCACCTTGGGAAGAAGGTCGAGCTGGTCGCGCTTGGACATGGTGTCGAGCACGGCGATGATCTCGGGGCTGGCAGAAGCCAGGCGCTCGATCATCTCGAGGTCCTCGAACACATGGTTCTCGGCCTTAGCGGCTTCCAGAAGGGAGCGCGCGTAGGTCTCGAGCACCTTGTCCTGATAGCGGCTAGTCGGCATTCAGGCTACCTGCTTCCTGGATGTAGCGCTCGATGAGCTTCTTCTGCTCGGCCTCGTCCTCGAGTGCCTCGCCCACGATCTTGGTGGCGACGGCAACGGACAGATCGGCGATGGAGCTCGCGGCACCGGCGTAGATGGACTTGCGCTCGTCCTCGACGGTCGTATGGGCCTTGGCGATGATCTCCTCGGCCTCCTTGTGAGCAGCCTCGATGATACGGGCGCGCTCGGACTCGGCGTCCTTACGGGCCTCGAGAACGATGTCGGCAGCCTGACGACGGGCGTCGGTGACGATCGAGTCGGACTCAGCGCGCTTGGCGATAGCCTCCTGCTTGGTCTTCTCGGCCTCGTCGAGGCTCTCCTCAATCTTCTTGCCGCGCTCCTCCATGGTTTTCATGATGCCCGGCAGGGCGACCTTGGCCAGCACGATCCAGATAATCAGGAAGGCGATAAGCGCCGGGATGAACTCCGCCATCTTAGGGATGAGGATGTCCGCACCGGCAGCGCCGTCCTCAGCGAACGCGGAAACCGGCATGAGCAGCGCGGCCGCGGACGCGGAGAGTGCGATCGCGCTCTTCTGGGATGAAAGATTCATACTTGACGCTCCGTGCTATTTAACGATCAGCGCGACAACGAAGCCGATCAGAGCCAGAGCCTCGCCGAAGGCGGAGCCCATGATGAAGACGGTGAACACGCGGCCCTGGACCTCAGGCTGACGGGCCATAGCACCCGTAGCACCCAGAGCAGACAGGCCGATAGCAAGACCAGCGCCGATAACACCGAGACCGTAACCGATAACTCCCACGATTCCTCCTTTGTCGTGCGTGTCTTATTTCACGCAGGATAACCTTTTTATAACTGCCGGGCTCCATGGGTACGGGCACCGGCGGTTTAACGAATTACCTTACCTTTAAGGCGCGAACGGAAGACTACTCCTCCTCCGCGACCTCCTCTGCCTCGGAGACATACACGGCGGTAAGGACCGTGAAGACGTAAGCCTGGATGGCGCCGACCACAAGCTCGATCGCATAGATCAGGATGAGGATGGCAAGCCAGGCCAGCGAAGGCAGGGCGCCAACGGCGTGGGCCGCGGAAACCTGCTGAAGCAGCGGCTGCATGAACATGCTCGCCATGATGGCGAACGAGCCCATGACCACGTGTCCTGCGAACATGTTGCAGAACAGACGGACGGCGAGCGTGATGAGGCGCAGGAAGGTCGAGAAAAGCTCGACGACCCACACGAGCACGTTCATCGGGAAGCTCACGCCCTGCGGGGCGAGGCTCTTGATGTAGCCGATCACGCCGTGAGCCTTGCATCCGTAGTAGATGAAGTACACGAAGGCGAAAATGGCGAGTGCGGCGGTGGAGCCGATTGCGCCGGTGCCGGGCTTCATTCCCGGAATCAGGCCGATCATGTTATTGATCAGGATGAACAGGAAAAGCGAGCACAGGAACGGGAAGTGCTTCTTCCAGTTCTCACCCACGACACCCTTGCCGATATCGTTCTCGACGTACTCGATGATGTACTCGAAACCGTTGACGAAGAAGCCCTTGGGAACCAGGGTCTGCTTCTTCTTGAACACGGCCAGGACGATCAGGAGCACGATCGTGGAGACGATCAGCCAAAACGAGTACTGCGTGATGCCGCAGCTCAGATCGCCCACGACAGGGGTGGAGCTGAACTCGCTGACCAGATGATTAATCTCATCAGGCAGCTTTTCAAAAATTTCCACGACTTACCTTTCGACCTCATGAGGATCTCGCAGCGCCTTGGCGACACGAACCGCGCAGGCGGCCATAAAGGCCACGAAGCCGATCGCCTCGCCCAGGAGGAACATGCGAAATGCCTCTCCGAACAACACAAACACAACCAAGGTAAAGACGAGCAGGGCGATTGCCGAGACCGCCAGACTCACCATACCCTTGAGCATGTCCGCATTCTGTTTATCGTCAAGAACCGGCTTGAGCGTAAAGACAAAGGGAAGGAAGGCAATTGCGCCCGCGATGGCGCCTGCAACGATAGCGAGCAGATCGGCTATCTGAAACACTGGCGTCCTCACTTTCCTTTTTAACGCTTCACAGAACAGTTCCCGCCAAACATTGGTGACTATTGTACGAGCCAATCGCTAAAGTACAACCGAAAAAGCATCGGTTAATACGCACCTGTTCGTTTTCTTAAGACCTTCTTTATGCCGCAGGTACGGTAATACGTTTTTCTCGAACCCTGCAGGGCAAAACGTCCGTTAACAGGAGTGCGCGCGGTCGCCTTTTGTTCGTCCGCGCGCACCGTTTCTTCGTATTTGCAGCCGCGGCCGTTTAGCCCAGCGACTAGAGCGTGCCGTAGATGCGGTCGCCGGCGTCGCCCAGGCCGGGAACGATGTAGGCGGCCTCGTTGAGATGGTCATCGATGGCGCACGTATAAATATGTACGTCGGGGTCCTTTTCGGTCAGTGACTTGAGGCCCTCGGGCGCGGCGACGATGCACAGCATGCGGATGTCCTTGACACCGCGCTCGCGCAGGTAGCTGATGGCCATCTCGGCCGAACCGCCCGTGGCGAGCATGGGGTCGACAACCAGGCAGATGCGCTGGTCGATATCCTTGGGCATCTTGCAGTAATACTCATGCGGCTCGTGGGTGACCTCGTCGCGCTCCATGCCGATGTGGCCCACGCGAGCGGAGGGTACCAAGTCGAGGATGCCGTCGACCATGCCGAGACCCGCACGCAGGATGGGAACGATGGCGAGCTTTTTGCCGGCGAGCTGCTTAAACGTTGCGGTGGTGATGGGGGTCTCGACCTCGACGTCTTCCATGGGCAGGTCGCGCATGGCCTCGTAGCCGTCAAAAAGTGCGAGCTCGCGCACGAGCTGGCGGAACTGGTTGGTGCCGGTGCTCTTGTCGCGCAGGATCGACAGCTTGTGCTGGACGAGCGGATGGTCGACAAGCGTCACACGGGACGTATCGTAGGTGACGGTCATGGGTTGATGCCCCTTTCATTGCGGCCGGAAGATGGCCTTGCTGACAAGACGCATGGCGACGTTGTTGCCGCGCGCCGTGCATAAGTTTAACGGTTTGTTGTATCGAGCAGCTCGTCGCAACCCTACTGAGCGGTGTTGAGCGAACGCTTGACGGCATCACGCCAACCAGCGAGGTTGCTCTCACGGCGCTCGGCGGACATGTGAGGATGGAAGACTTTGACGATCTGAGCGTTTTGCTCCAGCTCCTCCAAATCCTCCCAATAGCCGACAGCAAGGCCCGCCAAGTACGCGGCGCCGATCGCCGTGGTCTCCACCGTCTCGCACTGCAGCACGGGGATATCCAGCAGATCGGCCTGGAATTGCATGATGAACTCGTTGCGCGAGGCACCGCCATCGACGGACAGGCGCTCAATCGAAAGTCCCACGTCCTGCTCCATGGCGCGTAGCACGTCATAACTCTGGTAGGCCATGGACTCGCAGGCCGCACGTACAATGGTCGCGCGACTCGAGGCGCCGGTCAGGCCGCACACGATACCGCGAGCACGCGGGTCCCACCAGGGAGCGCCCAGGCCTGCGAAGGCGGGGACGAAGTAGCAGCCCTCGTTGTCGCTGATCGAAGTGGCGAGTTGCGCGGACTCACTCACGCTCGAGATGATGCCCATGTTGTTGCGCAGCCAGTTCATGGTTGAGCCGGCGGCAAAGATAGAACCCTCGAGCGCATAGCTGATTTTGCCGTCCGCGGCGATACCGATCGTGGAGACCAGACCGTTCTTGGATTCGACGATCTCGTCGCCGGTGTTCATGAGCATAAAGCAACCCGTGCCATAGGTGTTTTTGGTCTGGCCGGGATGGAAGCAGCAGTGGCCGAACAGCGACGCCTGCTGGTCGCCCGCCACGCCCATGATGGGTGGCATGTTGGTCATGATGTCGCTCGCGACGCGGCCGTAGTCGCCCGAGCTCCAACGAACCTCGGGCATCATGGAACGTGGGACGTCGAAAAGCGCCAGCAGATCGTCGTCCCAATCGAGCGCATGGATATTAAAGAGCGCGGTGCGGCTGGCATTGGTGTAGTCGGTGGCAAAGACCTGACCGCCGGTGAGGTTGTAGATGAGCCAGGTGTCGATGGTGCCGAACATGAGGTCGCCCGCCGCCGCGCTCTCACGCGCACCGTCGACGTTATCGAGAATCCACTGCACCTTGGAGGCCGAGAAATACGGGTCGAGCGTAAGCCCCGTGCGGGAGCGCACCAGCCCTTCTGCGCCCTGCTCGACCAGCTTGTCGATCAGGGGCGCGGTGCGACGACACTGCCATACGATGGCGTTGTAGATGGGCTGGCCGCTCACACGGTCCCAGACCACCGTGGTCTCGCGCTGGTTGGAGATGCCGATGGCGGCGATGCGGTCGGAATGGATACCGCTCTTAAACTGGACCTCCATCATGACCGCGATCTGGCTGGCGAGGACCACCATGGGGTCCTGTTCTACCCAACCGGGGCGTGGAAAACTGGTTTTGACGCTGCGGCGCGCCTGGGCGACGATGCAGCCATACTCGTCGACAATGGTTGCGAGTACCGAGGTAGTGCCACAGTCGAGCGCCATGATGTAGGAACCGCCAAAGCCAAACGAGGCATCTTCCATGCCCAGGCTGCCTAGATTCAATGACATCGCTTGCACCTTTCTATTGCATCGGGTCGGACAGGACCCGTTCGATCTCTGATGCGGGAAGTGCGCCTTGGCGCAAGATCTGGAGCTCGCCGTGCTGGAACGACACGATGGTCGAGGCATCGCGGCACGGGGTCTCGCCGGCGTCGACGGCTACATCGACCCCCTCCAGGATGCGGTCCTCCACCGTGGCGAAACTTGCCGGCGCGGGTGCACCGTGCGTGTTGGCGCTCGTGCAGGCAAGCGGGCTGCCGCAGACGCGGATGAGCGCTTGCACCACGGGAGAGGCCGACGCGCGCAGGGCGACGGTGCCGTCGGCAGCGCGCATAAAGGTCGGCACGCAGGGAGCCGCTTTGACCACGATGGTCAACGCGCCCGGCCAACATCTTCGGGCGAGCACGCGGGCCTCGTTAGGGATATCCACGCCATAGCGGTCGAGCGCCTCGGCCCCATCGACCAGCCAGGCGACGGTTTGCGTGAGTTCGCGTTGTTTGAGGGTAAAGATACGGCGATAACCGGTACCGAGCGCGGGGACCGCGGCGCCGTTGACGGTGGCCTGCGGGTCGCGCGGCCACGGCAGAGACTCACTTGTATCTTGCGGAACGGCATCCGAGAAGGCGTTGACCGCCACGGCGACACCGTAGACCGTCTCGGTCGGGATCAGCGCCAGGCCGCCGCGACCAAGCACCTCGGCCGTGCGCTCG
>CABRZN010000002.1 GCA_902475445.1 uncultured Collinsella sp. | reverse complement strand
CGGGGCATGCCCCGCCTCTTACACCACATCTCTGCGCGCTACCTACTGTTGCAAAAGAGGTGTCATATTTTTCGGCCTGTTCTGAGTAAAAATGGGCTCACAATCAATTTATCTAACCCCCTTTAAAGGGCGTTTGACGGCTTTCAGCCTCTTCGAATCGCTTAAAGTAAGCAATTTGCTCTCGATTTTGCTGCTACTAAATTGGTGGCAGTACTCATATTTGCCACTTTTTGCCCACGAGGTGTTCAGAGGAGCTCTCGACAAGCATCTAACGCTACAATAGCTACCACGTGGCTGGGTTTTGCCGGCCGAATGTGCGATGCCGCGGGAGGGGACATGGTCGAGTTTACAAAGACGATTAAAGATCCGTTGGGATTGCATGCCCGCCCGGTTGCGCTGCTCTATGACATCATTGCCAAGCATCGTAGCGACGTGTCAGTCAGTATCGGCGATCGCCACACGGATGGCCGCGACGTTATAGGGCTCATGGCACTCTGCGGCGAATGTGGCGAAGACGTCGTGTTCCGCGTTTCGGGCGTGGATGAGGCCTCCTGCGTCACGTCGATCAGGAACCTCTCGCTTTAACCTCAACAATGTGACAAAGGGGCAGTCCCCTCTGTTGCATAAATTGGTATCAATAGGCACTGCAAAGAGACGGTCTTTGCGGTGCCTTTGTTTCGTATAGGAAACTTTTCCGAAATCTGAATGGGGACCCTTTCCAAAAAGTTAACCACGTGTTAGTTTACTAAAGCGAACATAGGCGTGGTTAACTTTTACCGCGTCGATGTTGAGGACGAACTGACGTTAGGAGCCACTCATGTCTTGCGGACCGCAGATGCCGGCAATGCCGCTTTCGATGGTAAAAGCGGGCGAAACCGTGCGCGTGTCTCGTGTAAAGGGCAATGAGGACATGAAACACCACCTCAAGGACCTCGGCTTTGTCGAGGGCAACGAAATCCACGTGGTGAGCTCGAGTGGTGCCAATATCATCGTCACGGTGCTGGGCGCACGCTTTGGCATCGATTCCAGGGTTGCCATGCACATCATGACCGTCGGTTAGTCAGCAGCATTTCATAAAAACTGAAAGGGGGACAAGTAAATGAAGACGTTGGGTGACGTTAAGGTGGGCGAGAGCTCTACCATCGTCAAGCTTCACGGTGAGGGCGCGCTGCGCCGCCACCTCATGGACCTGGGGCTCATCAAGGGCACTTCGTTCAAGGTCGTAAAGGTTGCACCGCTCGGTGATCCGGTCGAGATCAACGTGCGCGGCTACGAGCTTTCCATCCGCAAGGAGGAGGCTGCCGTCGTCGAGGTCCAGTAAGGGCCGACGGCGAATATTTCTGCAGATAAAGTTAGGATTTTCTAACTTAAACTTGCAACGTTGAAGCACATTATCCAGCCCGCGCGGAGAAAGCAGCGCAGGCACACAAGGAAGAAGGATTGAATGGCGGATTCTCAGATCCATGTCGCGCTGGCGGGTAACCCCAACTGCGGCAAGACCACGCTTTTCAACCTGATCACCGGCGCCAACGGCTACGTTGGCAACTGGCCCGGTGTCACGGTTGAGAAAAAGGAAGCCAAGCTCCTGAGCGACAAGAACGTTACCATCACGGACCTCCCCGGCATCTACTCGCTTTCCCCCTACAGCCCCGAGGAGCAGTGCTCGCGCGATTACCTCATGAGCGGCGAGCCCGATGTCGTCGTCCAGGTGGTCGACGCCACCAACCTCGAGCGCAACCTGTACCTAGCGCTTCAGGTTATCGAGACCGGGCTGCCCGTGGTCGTCGCCCTCAACATGGCCGACTTGGTCGAGAAGAACGGCGACAAGATCGACACGGACAAGCTCTCCAAGAAGCTCGGCTGCCCGGTCATGATGATCTCGGCCCTTAAGAACAAGGGCATCAAGGAGCTGTTCGAGCAGGTTAAGAAGTCTGCTGCTTCCAAGGGCCAGGTGCCGGAGCACAAGTTCGATTCCTCCATCGAGGACGTTCTGGACCACATCGAGAACAACCTTCCGGCGAGCGTTCCCGCCAACAAGCGCCGCTATTACGCCGTCAAGCTGTTCGAGCGCGACGCGGACGCCTGCAAGCTCATCAACCTCACCAAGGAGAAGGCCGCTCGCGTGGAGCAGCTGGTCGCCCAGTGCGAGCAGGACTGCGACGACGACGCCGAGTCCATCATCACCGGCGAGCGTTACGGCGTGATTGCCCACATCATTGACGAGTGCCTCACCAAGGCTCCGGCAAAGATGAGCACCTCCGAGAAGATCGACCGCGTGGTTACCAACCGTATTCTGGGCCTGCCGATCTTTGTCGTCATCATGTTCTGCGTGTACTACATCGCCGTTTCTACCTTGGGCGGCACGGTGACCGACTTCACCAACGACCAGCTCTTTGGTACCGACGGTTGGTATGTGCTCGGCCAGGGCCGCGACGCTTACGATGAGGCTGTCGAGGCTGCGGGCGACAATGCCGACTCGGTCGACCCGGCGCAGTACGGCCCCTATGTTCCGGGTATTACCACCATGGTCCACGACGCACTTGTGGCGGGTGGCACCGAGGACGGTGGCCTGGTCGATTCGCTCGTCTGTGACGGTATCGTCGGCGGCCTGGGCGCCATCTTCGGCTTTGTGCCGCAGATGTTCCTGCTTTTTGTGATGCTGTCCTTCCTGGAGGACTGCGGCTACATGGCCCGCGTTGCCTTCATCATGGACCGCGTGTTCCGCCGCTTTGGCCTGTCCGGTAAGTCGTTCATCCCCATGCTCGTGTCTTCGGGCTGCGGCGTCCCCGGCGTCATGGCTACCAAGACCATCGAGAACGAGAAGGACCGCCGCATGACGGTCATGACTACCACGTTCATCCCCTGCGGCGCTAAGCTGCCGATCATCGCCCTGCTCATGGGTTCCATCATCGGCGATTCTTCCACCACCGCGGCGTGGATCAGCCCGCTCTTCTACTTCCTGGGCGTCTTTGCCGTCATCGCTTCGGGCCTCATGCTCAAGAAGACCAAGCTCTTCGCCGGTCGCCCGACGCCGTTTGTCATGGAGCTCCCCGCTTACCACTTCCCGGCGATCCGCTCCTGGGCGCTGCACGTGTGGGAGCGCTGCTGGGCCTTTATCAAGAAGGCCGGCACGGTCATCTTTGCGTCCACCGTCGTCGTTTGGTTCCTCTCCAACTTTGGTAGCTATAACGGTTCCTTTGGCTTCCTGCCTGCGATGGACGGCATCCCCGAGGAGTTCATGGACTACTCCGTGCTCGCCATGCTGGGCAACCTGGTCGCTTGGATCTTCGCCCCGCTCGGCTTTAGCACCTGGCAGGCAACCGCACTGACCGTCTCTGGCCTCGTCGCCAAGGAGAACGTCGTCGCCACCGCCGGCTCGCTGCTGTCCGTCGCCGACGCGGGCGAGACCGACCCGAGCCTGTGGACCGCGTTTGCCGGCATGTTCCCCACCATGGGCGCTTGCGTGGCCTTCGGCGCCTTCAACCTGCTGTGCGCTCCGTGCTTTGCCGCCATTGGCACCATCCGCAACCAGATGGACTCTGGCAAGTGGACCGCGATTGCCATCGGCTACGAGTGCGCCTTCGCTTGGGTGATCGGCCTGTTCATCAACCAGTTCTACAACCTGCTTGTCCTTGGGCAGTTTGGTATCTGGACGGTTGTGGCCATTGTGCTGCTGGTTGCGATGCTCTTCCAGATTTTCCGACCCATGCCCAAGCATGCATGGACCGATGAGGACGAGACCAACACTGCTTCCGCCGCAGTTTCCGCTTAAGTCCGAATAAGGATTAACCCCTTTCCACGAGCCCGGGTGTCCCAGCGACACTCGGGCTTTTTGGTGGGAGAGATGTGGCGTTTCCGCAGATAAAACCGACCAAAATAAACCTGTCCCTTTTTGGTAGGTGGAGAATGGGGTAAAGTAAGTGGTGGTTAACTAGAGGAGGCTTGCTATGGCACCTATCGATATTGTTGTACTGGCTGTTATTGGTATTGCGTTTGTCGCGGTATGCGTGCGCATCTACCGCAAGGGCACCTGCGCCGACTGCGCTCAGGGTGGCGTTTGCACGGGGCATTGCTCCAACAAAAAGACGTGCGCCGCACTTAAGGGCGTGGACAAAATTGCCGAAGACTTGGGCCGCGGTATCAAGTAAGGTCCGTCATCCAAGCGCCTCGCGAGCATCCGTTTGCGGGGCGCTTTGCACATTTGACGGCGAGCGCGGCGAGTTGAAGAGTGATTTTGGGGTATCGTTACCTGTACTGTTAATTGGCAACTTATCTATAACGGAGTAACCCCATGAGCGCTCGCGTAACCATGAAGGACATAGCCGCCGAGCTTGGCGTTTCCATCAATACCGTGCATAAGGCCCTGACGGGCAAGGCCGGCGTGAGCGAATCCGTGCGTGCCAAGGTGAATGCCAAGGCCGAGGCCATGGGTTACCACCGCAACACAAGTGCCTCGAGCCTGCGCCGCAAGGATATCAACTTGGTGTTTTGCCTGCCCCGCGCATCGCGCGAGGGGGCGTACTTTTTCCGTTACCTTTGGGAAGGCTGCAACCGCTTTGAGCAGGAGGTCATCGATCAGGGCATTACGGTTGAGCGCGTTGAATTTGGCGTGGGTGGCTACGCCGATGCGCTCGAGCAGATTGATGAGCGTCTGCAGATAGGGGAGAAGATTGATGGCCTGCTTGCCTATGTTCCGGGCGATGATCGCGCGACCGAACTCTTGAGGCAGATTGCCGAGGCGGGCGTGACAATCGAGCTCGTAGACGGCGACCGCCCGCACCTCGATCGCCTGGGTGCCAGTTTGGCGGACTATTCCGCGGCGGGCAGTCTTATGGCGGAGCAGGCGGCAAATCTGGTCCACGCTTCTGGGGTTGACGCCCGCGTGCTCCTGTTGGCGGGCGACCCCTATACCGATTCACACTACCTGACCGCCCGCGCCTTTCATAATTACCTGCGCGAACACGATATTCCATGGCAGGTTGAGGACCTTGCCGGCGCCCATGCGCAAGTCAAACAGCTCGAGCGCGAGCTTGAGCAGCGCTTGAGTGCGCCGGATGCTCCCGAGCTCATCTGTAGCGTTTTTGCCGTTGGTTCCGAGGTGGTCGCCGACGCGCTTGTTTCAAGCGGCAAGGCCGGCAAGGTCATGGTAATCGGCAACGACCTGTTCCCCGAGAGCGCCTTGGCCTTGCGCCGTGGCATCTTTACCAATATTGTCTATAAGGACCCGGTGAGCCTGGCCTACCGTGGCGCCAAGACCTTGGGCGAGTATCTGCTGTGGGGTAAAACTCCGGCGGAGCCCGTGCAGAAGGGTGCTGTGGAGATGGTGTTTGCCAGCAACGTCGACCGCTACTGCGAGCTTGCGGGAATTTAGCCGTTTAGTCAGGTACCCCCTCTTGCGACGTGCATTTTTTGGAGTATTCAGCAATGGCGTGTCCCGAAAGAGGCTAGGACGACTGTTTTAAGTGCCCCCGATGGCGTAATTCGCCATCGGGGGCACTTATTTATGCCGATTGGGCGCAATATGAGCATCAGATAGGGCTTCGAAGACGGTGCGCGGGTGCGCTCCGATGCTGAATACTCCCAAAAATGCACGGCGGAACATGACCCACCTGGCCAAAGCGCTCAAGTTCGGTATTCGGGGACGCCTGCCAATTCGCAATACATACAAGTTACGGCTCCAGTAACCGTTGAACGGGCAAAATCGACCGTTCACTCCATGGTGGTTAGGTGAACGTTCACCTTTTAAGTCGCAATGAATTAGTATAGTGAACGTTCACCTAGAGGATAACGAGCGCATCGTGCGCCCGCTCCGCCAACAAAGGGGTTGTTTGATGAAAAACTTCATGGACGATCGGGATTTCCTGCTGAGCACCAAAACCGGTGAGGAGCTGTTCCACAACTTTGCCGAGGGCATGCCCATCGTTGACTATCACTGCCACATTTCTCCCAAGGAGATCTGGGACGACAAGCGTTTTGAGAACATCACCGAGGTTTGGCTGGGCGGTGACCACTACAAGTGGCGCCTGATGCGTGCCAACGGCGTCGACGAGCGCTTCATTACCGGCGATGCCCCTGCTCGCGAGAAGTTCCAGAAGTGGGCCGAGACCCTGGGCCGTTGCGTGGGCAACCCCGTCTTTGAGTGGAGCCACCTGGAGCTTAAGCGTTACTTTGGCTACGAGGGCGTCCTGAACGGCAAAACCGCTCAGGAGGTTTGGGACCTTGCCAACGCCAAGCTCGCTGAGGCCAGCTTTACCTGCCGCAACCTGATCAAGCAGTCCAACGTCCGCATGATCTGCACTACCGACGACCCCGCCGACAGCTTTGAGTGGCACAAGAAGATTGCCGCCGACGACAGTTTTGACGTTCAGGTCGTTCCCGCCATGCGCCCCGATGCCGCCCTGCGCATCGAGCGTGGCCAGGAGTTCGCCGACTACTGCAAGCATCTCTCCGAGGTTGCCGGCATTGAGATCAGCGACTTCGAGGGCATGAAGGCCGCCATCTCCAAGCGCTACGACGTTGCCCACGAGCTGGGCTGCCGCGCTTCCGACCACGCGCTCGACTACGTTATGTACGTTCCGGCTACCGCCGACGAGATCGAGACTATCTTTGCCAAGGGCCTTGCCGCCGAGCCGCTTACCGAGGACGAGGTCCTCAAGTACAAGACGGCCTTTATGCAGTTCGTCGCCGGCGAGTATGTCCGCCTTGGCTGGGCCATGCAGCTGCACTTTGGCTGCAAGCGTGACAACAACCGCGCTATGTTCGCCAAGCTCGGTCCCGACACCGGCTACGACTGCATCTCCAACTACACGCCGTCCGACCAGCTGGCCGATTTCCTCAACTCCATCCAGGAGTCCACGGGTCTGCCCAAGACCATCCTGTACAGCCTGAACCCCATCGACAACACCATGATCGATACCGTGATGGGCTGCTTCCAGGAGGCTCCGACCGCCGGCAAGATCCAGAACGGCTCTGCCTGGTGGTTCAACGACAACGAGATCGGTATGCGCGAGCAGCTTACGGCTCTGGCTAACGAGGGCGTGCTGGGCAACTTTGTGGGCATGCTTACCGATTCCCGCTCCTTCCTGTCCTACCCGCGTCACGAGTACTTCCGTCGCGTGCTGTGCGGCGTGATCGGCGAGTGGGTCGAGCAGGGCAAGTACCCCGCCGACATGGAGCTGCTGGGAGCCATCGTGCGCGACATCAGCTACAACAACGCGGTCCGCTACTTTGGCTTTGACCTGGATACCGTCGAGGCCTAAACCCGCATCGAATCACACCGAACTCGGGAGCGCCGTTGCCACACGCGGCGCCCCCGTTTTGCCTGCACGCTAACAGCAATTTAAGGAGAGACATCGATGGAGAACATCAGCTACGAGACGCTCGAGAAGATCGGCTACAAGGGCTACCTGCTGCCCAAGGACGCGCCCGAGAAGGTTCTGCAGTTTGGCGAGGGCAATTTCCTGCGCGCCTTTGTCGACCGCTTCTTTGACATGGGCAACGAGGCAACCGGCTGGAACGGCAAGGTTGTCATGGTCCAGCCCATCAGCGGTGCCTTTGGCTTTGCCGACGGCATTAACGCTCAGGATGACCTGTACACCGTGCTGGTGCGCGGCAAGGAGAGCGGCAACACGGTTGACGAGTCCCGCGTGATCAGCGCCTGCAGCCGCTGTCTCAATCCGTATCGCGAGGACGACTACCGCGCCATGATGGAGGTCGCCGTCTCCGACGATTTGGAGATTATCGTCTCCAACACCACCGAGGCCGGTATCGCCTACGATCCGTCCTGCAAGGCCGACGATATGCCGCCCGCGAGCTTCCCCGCCAAGCTTGTCCAGGTCCTTCACACTCGCTGGGCCGCCGGCAAGCCGGGCGTCATCGTGCTCGCCTGCGAACTCATCGATCACAACGGCGAGGAGCTGCTGCGCATCATGAACCAGTACGTGAGCGACTGGGGCTGGGAGGACGAGTTTGCGCAGTGGATGGCCAACGACTGCACCGTCTGCACCACGCTCGTCGACACTATCGTCCCCGGCCGCATCCGCGACCCCAAGGAGGCCGCTGCCGTGGCCGAGCGCCTGGGCTACGAGGATCCCTTCCTGGCCGTGCGCGAGCCCTTCCAGATGTGGGGCATCCAGGGCGACGAGTCGCTTGCCGAGAAGCTTCCCTTCGTGAAGGCCGGCCTGCCGGGTGTCTTTGTGACCCCCGATGTCACCCCGTACAAGAAGCGCAAGGTCCGCATCCTCAACGGCGCCCACACTGCCTTTGTTCCGGGCTCCTGGGTTGCCGGCTTTGACATCGTGCGCGATTGCATGCATGACGAGACCGTTCGCGGCTTCATGAACACCATGCTCTACGACGAGGTCATCCCGACGCTTGCCGCCGATCTGGATGTCGAGGACTGCAAGGCCTTTGCCGCCGCCGTCGAGAACCGCTTCGACAACCCGTTTATCGACCACGCGCTGCTCTCCATTTGCCTCAACTCAACCGCCAAATGGCGTGCTCGCGACCTGCCCACGCTCAAGGACTATGTTGCCGAGACCGGCAACCTGCCCAAGTGCCTGGCGACGAGCCTCGCTACGCTCATTGCCTTCTATACGCAGGAGCTCGTTGCTCGCGAGGGCGATGGCCTGCACCTGCGCCGCGCCGACGGCACCGAGTACACCGCTCAGGACGATGCCTTCGTGCTCGATTTCTACGCCGCCCACGCCGGTGCAGACGATGCCGAGCTGGTGCACGACGTGCTCAGCAACGAGCAGATGTGGGGCGAGGACCTTACGCAGATCGCCGGCCTTGAGGAGTTTGTCGTCAACGCGCTTGCCGTTGTGCGCGCCGAGGGCGCCAAGCAGGCATTTGCCAACGCCCAGGCCTAAATCCTTCTGTGCGCCCGCCGGGCAACTGGCGGGCGCCCGCTGACTTCTGCTCAACCTGTAGGGTTAGGACTCTTTGTAATGAATACTATCCAGATCAATCCGGCCGACAACGTGATCGTCGCGCTGTCGCCGCTTGCCAAGGGCACCGCCGTCGCGGTTCCCGGGGTGGGCGAGGTCGTTGCCGCGGAGGATATTCCGCAGGGCCACAAGATGGCCGTGCGTGCCATTGCGGCGGGGGAGGACGTCGTCAAGTACGGTCTTCCTATTGGTCACGTGACGGGCGACATCCAGCCCGGTCAGTGGCTTCATACTCATAACGTCAAGACTAACCTTTCGGGCGAGGTCGAGTACGCTTACAACCCGACGCATCCGGTCGTTGAGCCGGTTGAGCCCGAGACCTTTATGGGCTTCCGCCGCGCTGACGGCCGCGCCGCCACGCGCAACGAGCTGTGGATCATCCCCACGGTCGGCTGCGTCAACGAGGTCGCACGTGCCATGTGCGAGCAGGCTCAGGATCTGGTCGAGGGCTCGCTGGAGGGCGTTTACTACTTCCCGCATCCCTTTGGCTGCTCGCAGACCGGTGCCGACCATGTCCAGACGCGCCGTCTGCTGGTGGCGCTCTCGCGTCACGCAAACGCTGCGGGTGTGCTGTTCCTGTCCCTCGGTTGCGAAAACTGCACGCACCAGCAGGTACTCGACGAGCTCGGTGACTTCGATCGCGAGCGCGTTCGATTCCTCGCCTGCCAGGATGTAGCCGACGAGCAGGTCGAGGGTCACAAGATCCTGTCCGAGCTTGCCGACCTGGCCAAGCAGGCCAAGCGTGAGCCCATTCCTGCCTCCGAGCTGGTCATTGGCCTTAAGTGCGGCGGCTCTGACGGTCTTTCGGGCATTACCGCCAACCCCACGATCGGTCGCGTGAGCGATATGGTCGTCGCCCGCGGCGGCACGTCGGTGCTCACCGAGGTTCCCGAGATGTTTGGCGCGGAGAGCATTCTGCTCGATCGCTGTGAGAGCCAGGACGTCTTTAACGCAGCTGCCGACATGCTCAACGGCTTTAAGGACTACTTTATCAGCCACGGGGAGGTCGTCTATGAGAACCCGAGCCCCGGCAACAAGGACGGCGGCATTACCACGCTCGAGGACAAGAGCTGCGGCTGCGTGCAAAAGGGCGGATCTGCCCCCATCGTCGACGTGCTGCCGTATGCCGGCCAGGCTACCAAGCATGGCCTGAACATGCTGTGTGGCCCGGGTAACGACATGGTATCCACCACGGCCCTGACGGCTGCCGGCTGCCACGTAATCCTGTTCTCGACCGGCCGCGGCACGCCGTTTGGCGCGCCGGCGCCCACGCTCAAGGTGTTCACCAACCAGCGTCTGTGCGACCACAAGGCCAACTGGATGGACTTTAACGCCGGCGTGATCGCCACGGGCGAGCGTACGCTCGACGAGGCTGCCCGCGACCTGTACCAGCTGGTGCTAGAAACGGCGAGCGGCAAGCTTACGAGTGCCGAGCGTCGCGGCTGCCACGAGATCAGCATTTGGAAGGATGGCGTCTGCCTGTAGCGGTAAATGGGTTCGCATAGGGCGCTATTGACCATGGCCCCGTCGGGAGTGTTCCCGGCGGGGCCATGTTTGTTCTGTCTGTTCGGGCGTGTCTTCCTGAGGGTACGGGAGCAGCGAAAACAATAAACGTTCACCTAATCGACCTCAAATTTAAACCCACTCAATACCCATGTAATCGTGATTTTTTTTCAAGTCAGATGTCCGTTTAACGGCAAAAAACGACCGTTCAAGGATAATATACAAGTGAACGTTCACCTATCATATGCAATCGCGCATAATCTAGCTAAACGTTCACCCTGAACGCCAAGCAGACAGATGTCAGTGTGGACTCCAATGTCTTGCTGCAAGACAATCGAGAAAAGAGAGGGAGCTCGATGACTAATAAGATCGGAAAAAAGCGTAAGATCACATTCTGGACGCGCTTGGGCTTTGGTATGGGCGGTATGCTCAATTCCGGTGCCCTGACCTTTACGCACAGCTACATGGTGCTGTTCCTGTCCACGGAGTGTGGCCTGTCCGCAGGCGAGGCTGCACTGATCAGCTCGTTTGCCATCTATGTCAACGCCATTCTTTGCCCGCTGATGGGCTTTGTGGCCGATAACTTCTATGCCACCAAGATTGGCCGCATCTTTGGTCGTCGTCGTTTCTGGATCTTGCTGGCCATCCCGATGATGATCGCCGAGCCGCTCATCTTCGTGGCTACGCCGTTTGGCTTCCCGTACTACTTTGTGCTGTACCTGATCTACAACGTTGCGTACACGTTCTGCACCGCCAACCTGTCGCCGCTTACCATCGAGATGACCGACGACTTTAAGGAGCGTACGTACCTTACCGGCTACAAGCATCTCTTTGGTAACGCCGCCGGCTTCCTAATGGCTGCACTTGTCGGCTTTGGCTTTGGCACCTTCGGCGAGACCAACCCGTTCAGCTACTTCATCATCGCTACGGTCAACGCTTCGGTCATGGCAATCTCGCTGCTCTGCGTGTACCTGTCCACGTGGGAGCACACCCCCGAGGAGGTCGCTCAGGAGAAGATCGAGAGCGTCGGCGAGGGTATCAAGAAGTTCTTCATCGACGTTATCTCCACCTTCCGCAACAAGTCCTTCCGCAAGGTCCTGTATGCACAGGTCTCCACGAAGCTCGCTGCTGCCTGCTGGTCTGCCTGCCTGTCCTTCTTCATCGTCTACTGCCTGCAGATTCCTAAGTCCTACGAGTCCGTGATGGAGATGCCTGGCAAGGTCGTCGCTATCGTCTGCACCGCCATTTGGGTCGCCCTCATGGCCAAGAAGGGCTTCCACAAGTCTTGGTACCTGGCCAACGTCGGTTGCGCTGCGTGCATCATCGCCTACAACTACTTCGCCTTTGGTCAGATCAATGGCACCTCCACGGTCGCCATCGCCATGATTGCCTACCCCATCATCTTCGCAATCTGGAAGTTCTTCTACGTCGGCTTCCAGTACCTGCCCGATGTTCTGCTCAACTACATCCCCGATGTCGATGAGCTCATCACCCTGCGTCGTCGCGAGGGCATCTACAGCTCCGCGCAGCAGCTCTGCCAGCAGATCGCCCAGGCTATCGCCGTCAACGTGTGGGCTATCGTCCTTGCTGCCTCCGGCTTCATTCAGACCGCCGGCAATAGCGACGCCGTGACCCAGCCCGCTACCGTGCCTCTGTATATCTGCGGCTACATGATCATCGGCTGCGCCGGCTTCTTCCTGCTTGCGGCCGTCCTTGCCCGCGGCATCAAGATCGACAAGGAGCAGTGCGACATCCTTTGCGACGAGATTCACCGCGTCAAGGAGGGTGGCAAGATGGCCGACGTCAAGCCCGAGGTCAAGGCGCTTTGCGAGGAGCTCTCCGGCTTTAAGTACGAGGACTGCTTTGCCCACAACAACGTTGGCTTCCAGGACGGTAGCGTAACCCCCGCCGAGTAAGGCCGACATATCGTCCAAATCACAGGGCCGTGCCACCGGAATTCCGCCGGCAGGCACGGCCCTTTTTTAACAGCGTACAATTTGCCTTTAGAGCATCTTTTTGAGGGAGAAATCCATGGAGACGAACGTTATCTGGCGCAACGCCCACGCGGCCGTGATCGAGCTTGATGACGGCGGCTACTTTACCTGTGCCGATACGTGGGAGATCTTTGTCAACGACGAGCCCGCTGGTACCACGAATACGGTCGAGACCTATGTCGACGGCCTGACCCCCGGCAAGCGCAACCTGGTCCGTTTTGTCTGTGGCGAGCGTGAGCTGAGCGTAGGTGTCACCACGCCGGCTGAGCCCTTTACCATTAACGTTCGCGACTGTGGCGCCAAGGGCGATGCCGAGCATGATGACACCACCAACATCCAGGCTGCCATCATGGCCTGCCCCAAGGGCGGGCGCGTGCTGATCCCCGCCGGTAGTTATCGCATCAAGTCCCTCTTCCTTAAGAGCAATATCAACATCGAGCTCGCCGAGGGAGCGGTGCTGTTGGCCCGTCACGATCGCGCGGCGCTTGCCTACATTCCGGGCACGGTCACAGGCGACGAGGGCGCCGGGTATGCCGGCACCGATATGCTGCCCCTGGGCCGCTGGGAGGGCGAGAGTTTCTCGACCTACTGCTCTACCTTTACGGGTCTGAGCGTGCACGACGTGTGTATCTATGGTCGCGGCGCGATTGACGGTCAGACCGATTTTGCCGAGGACAACTGGTGGAACAAGGACTTTAAGAACATCTTCCGTCCTGAGGAGGGCCGCGAGGTCGCCCGCCCGCGCATGATCTTCCTGTCTGAGTGCCAAAACGTGAGCTTGGCCGGCTTCACCGTCCGCAACAGCCCGGCGTGGAACATCCACCCCATCCTGTGCGAGCACGTCGATGCGCTCTGCCTGTCCATCGAGGGCCCCAAGAACTCCCACAACACCGACGGCTTCGATCCCGAGAGCTGCGGCTTTGTCCGCATCTTGGGCTGCCAGTTCTCGGTGGGCGACGACTGCATCGCCGTCAAGAGCGGCAAGCTGGGCATTGAGCCCGAGCTTCGCCCCGCTACGCACGACGTGCTGATCTCGCACTGCTACATGCACGATGGCCACGGCGCCGTGGTCCTGGGTTCAGAGGCTGCCGGCGGCATCAAGGACCTTACCGTGAGCAAGTGCCTCTTTGAGCGCACCGACCGCGGCCTGCGCGTCAAGACCCGCCGTGGACGCGGCAAGGATGCCGTCAACGAGGGCATTACCTTTGAGCACATTCGCATGGACGAGGTGCTCACGCCCTTCGTGGTCAATTCGTTCTACTTCTGCGACAAGGACGGCAAGACCGATTACGTGCAGTCTCGCGAGGCGCTGCCCGTCGACGACCGCACGCCCGGCTTTGGCGCCACGACGTTTTGTGATATCGAGGCTACCAACTGCCATGCTGCCGCTGCCTACATCACAGGCCTGCCCGAGAGCAAAGTAACGCGCCTGACGTTCCAGGATGTCCACGTGACCTTCGCGCCGGATGCCGAGCCCTTTGTTCCGGCCATGGCCTGTGGTGTGGAGCCGATGGTGCGCCAGGGCATCATCGCGCAAAACGTCAAGGTACTCGACCTGCAAAATGTGGTGATCGAGGGCCAGGACGGCGAGGAACTGCAGCTCCAGAACGTCGACAAGGTTGTCCGTTCCTAACTCGGGTTGATGACCAGGGCTGCATTGTCGGATAGATCGGCAATGCAGCCCTTGTGCGATACGGCCGTGTGCGCTGCGCTACGCATCATGGTGAAAGGGAATACATGCTCAATAAAACGATTCCTGTCGGGGTCGATGGCTCGTCTGCCACGATTACGTCTTATGTTTTTGCCCCGACCGAAGATGCTTATGCTTTAAAACCGCTGCCCGCAGTTGTGGTCGTGCCAGGAGGCGGCTACGATCACGTTTCGCCGCGCGAAGGCGAGCCGGTAGCGCTCCGTTTGTTGGTGATGGGCTACCAAGCGTTTGTACTGAACTATTCGGTTGCTCCGGCTGTCTATCCGCTGGCATTGCAAGAACTCGCGCGGGCGGTCGATACCGTCCGAAGCCATGCGGCAGAGTACTGTGTCGATCCTGATCGGATTACGGTCATGGGTTTTTCGGCCGGTGGGCATCTAGTTGGCTTGCTCGGGGCGCTTTGGGACCAACCCTGGCTTGCAGAGTCGATTTCGGCATCGCCTGAGTCGATTCGGCCTGACACACTTTGCTTGGGCTATCCGGTCGTAAGCTCGGGGGCCTATGCTCATCGTGGTTCGTTTGAACACCTAACGGGTGCCGATGGCGCTTTGGCTCAAAAGTTGTCAATCGAGAATATGGTGGGCGATGGCTTCCCCCGTACGTTCTTGTGGCATACCGCCGAGGATGCATCGGTACCAGTTCAAAATAGCCTCCTTCTTGCGCAGGCTCTTGCCGACCACGGGATTGGCTTTAGCCTACATGTCTTTCCGCATGGAAAGCATGGGGCATCGCTCGCCACGGCCCAAACGGCATTTAAGGGCTGCGCCGAGCATATTCAGCCACAGGTTCAGGGCTGGCCTGAACAGTTCGTTGCATGGGAGCGTGATGGACGATGAGCGAAAGTATCTATACGCTGCGCGTTTCGAGGGCTGCGGCAGGAGCGTATCCAACGATTTCCGATGCCTTGGCGGCAGCCGATCAGCTCTATCCGGATGCCGAGCAACCGGTGATGATTCGCGTCGATCCGGGCGAGTATTGCGAGCGGGTCGAGATTCATCGCTCGCATGTGACGATTGAGGGAGAGACGGCCGACAG
The DNA here is from genome assembly GCA_902475445.1 of uncultured Collinsella sp. Classification (GTDB taxonomy): domain Bacteria; phylum Actinomycetota; class Coriobacteriia; order Coriobacteriales; family Coriobacteriaceae; genus Collinsella. Next base: position 35,449 of record CABRZN010000002.1, on the reverse strand, counting down.
CGTGCGTATCGTGGGCAGCCTGGGTGCCAAGATGCCTTCGGAGGACGGCTCGGGCGTCGACGGCACGCTCGGCACGTTTAGGACCTATACCGTTTTGGTCGATGCCGACGACGTACGGCTCGAGAACCTCACGATCGAAAACGATGCGGGCGATGGGCGCGAGGTCGGTCAAGCGATTGCCCTGTATGCTGATGGCGACCGTCTGGTTGTCGATGCCTGCTGCATTAAGGGACACCAAGACACGCTGTTTTTGGGTCCGCTGCCGCCGCATGAGGCCAAACCGGGCGGGTTTATAGGACCCAAACAGTATGCGCCGCGCCGGGTGGGGCGCCAGTATTTTCGACGTTGCCGGATCGAGGGCGATGTCGACTTTATCTTTGGCGGCGCGCGTGCCTACTTTGAGGGGTGCGAGATTCGCTCGCTCAACCGCGATATGGATGTCAACGGGTATGTAACGGCAGCCTCCACGCCCGAAGGCGAGCCGCACGGCTTTGTGTTCCACGGCTGTTCGTTTACAGCTCCGGATGGCGTGGCGCCGGATTCGGTCTACCTGGGTCGTCCTTGGCGCGAATGGGCGCAAACTGTGCTGATCGATTGCTGGCTGGGGCGACATATCAAGCGCGAAGGCTGGTGGGATTGGAATAAGCCGGCGGCACACAACTGCGTGCAGTATGCTGGCGCGATTCTGCATGGGCCGGCGGGTGATACTACCGGCTGGGTGCCGTGGGCGAATGAACTCGATGTGATGGCTGCCGCCGGGTACGCCCGCGAGCAGGTGCTTGCCGGTGGGGATGGCTGGGATCCCGAGGGCGGCGACGGTGATGCGGTTGAGACGGCTGAACTGTCTGCCAACGGCCGCACCGTGCACATCGAGACGTACTGCGAAGACGAACCTGCGCTGCGTGCCCGGCTGAAGCGCGAGGGGCGTTCGGCTGCTTTTACGGGCAAGACTCCTGCAGATTTTGAGGCATGGAAGATTGCGACCAGGACTCGTCTGTACGATGTTTTGGGCCTTTCGCTTATGGACCGCGTCCCGATTGAGATTCGTGAGCTCAGCCGCGTGCGGGTTGCCGGCGGCATCGTGCGCACCCATGCGATGTTGCAGGTCGAGCGCGATGTTTGGATGCCGTTCTACCTGCTCGAGCCGCAGTCGCCTAAGCTCGATGCACACGGCCGCAAGTGTTGCTATATCTGCCCGCATGGCCATCAGGGAGCAGGCGCCGCAAGTGTTGCGGGCGTGACGGGCGTGCCGGCGGTCGATGATGCTGTGCGTAAGTTCAATTACGACTACGGTCTGCGTTTGGCGCGTATGGGTTACGTGACCGTCTGCCCCGACGCACGCGGTTGGGGATACCGTCGTGACTGGAAGGGCCAGGGCGATGACGAGAACAGCTTTCTGCGCGGCACGTGCCTAAACCAGGCGCGCATGGCCGAGCCGCTGGGACTTACCGTTGCGGGTCTCAACGCCTGGGATAACATGCGTCTGATCGATTACCTAGAGGCGCGCGGCGACATTGCCATGGACGACCTGGGCTGTTTTGGCTTTTCGGGCGGCGGATACATGACGCTGTATCTGGCGGCGCTCGACCCACGCGTATGCAAGACGTTTGTCTCGGGCTACCTGTACGGTGTCGATGATTCGCTGCTGCACCTCAACGGCAATTGCAGCTGCAACTACACACCCGGACTTTGGCGCTTGCTCGACATGGGCGATATTGCCTCGCTTATTGCGCCGCGCCCGTTGTTAGTGCAGAGCTGCGAAGAAGATCATCTGAACGGTTCGCGCGGGCTGAAAAATGTCGATGAACAGCTCAAGATCGTGCGCGATGCCTACAAGTTGCTGGGCCGCAGAGATGCTCTGCGGCACGAGGTGTGTCCGGGTGGACACCATCTGGGAGTGACACATCTTGTCGAGGATATCGAATGGCTCGATTCGCACGTTGCGAAATGCGACCGTGCATAGCCCCTCGGCATGCTGCAAATAAACGGTACGTACCTGTATGGCCGCCAATGGGCGGATGAGGAGAAGATTATGGAAACGAAGAACTTGAGTGAATCGACCATTTGCTGCTTTGGCGATTCGACCACATGGGGGGATAACGGATGCGGCGCAGGCGGCAACGACATCTCTTGGACTTCGCATCTGGGCGCGTTGCTGGGAGGTGCAGTCGTCGAGAACTTTGGCATCAAGGGTTCGCGTATCGCCATCAAGGCCGACCGTACCGATTCATTTGTCGAGCGCTTGGACGGCATCGACGATGCGGCCGATATCTACATCGTCTTTGGCGGCGTCAACGACTTTAGCCGCAACGTGCCGCTTGGCGAGTTGGGCAGTACCGATGTGCATGAGTTCTACGGTGCGCTCGATTATCTGATCCGCACCATCACGGCACGCTCGCCTCGGGCAAAGCTCGTGTTTATGACGCCGTGCAAGACGAGCGGCAAGCACGAGAAGGATATCCCTGCAAGCGACGAGCTCAACCATTTGGGGTTGACGCAGGTCGCCTACGTAAAGGCGATGCTCGAGGTCTGTGACCGTTACTCCGTTCCGGTGATTGACCTGTATGCGCAAAGCGGCATCAGCCCGTTTTTGCCGGAGCACCGCGAGCTCTATATGCCGGACGGTCTGCATTACAGCCCGGCTGGCTATGAGCGCCTAGCGCATCGCATCGCCGCGGGCTTAGCCGCCGTTTGCCGTTAAAAGTCTGCCGTTCGCGGGGAATATAGGGTTAACGTTCACTCTATATTCCCCGTTCGCGTTACACTAGGGTTAACGTTCACCTATCATTAACGTCAGAGGGGACAGCAATGGGTTGCAATCAAATCCTGGACCGTTATATCGAGCAGTTGATCGAAACCTCTACGCCGCAGGCGCCGGCTTGGAATATCGAAAAGATTCGCGCCGGTAAGGAGAACACCTGGAACTATATCGACGGCTGCATGATCAAGGCGCTCATCGAGCTGTACGAGATCACGGGTGAGCAGCGCTACCTGACCTTTGCCGACGACTACATCGATTTCTTTGTCCAGGACGACGGTACCATCAAACATTACAACCCCGAGGAGTACAACCTCGATAACGTTAATGCGGGCAAAACCCTCTACAAGCTCTATGACCTGGTGGGCAAGCCCAAGTATCGCGCCGCCATGGATACCATCTATCGTCAGCTCGAAACACAGCCGCGTACCAAAGAGGGCGTGTTTTGGCACAAGGCCGTCTACCCCAACCAGATCTGGCTCGACGGCATGTATATGGCGCAGCCGTTCTACATGCAGTACGAGCTGAGCTTCCACAACCGTCGTGCCTGCTCGGACAGCTTCCATATGTTCCAGGTCGTGCATGACCTGATGCGCAACCCCCTCAACGGTCTGTACTATCACGCTTACGACGCGAGCCGCAAACAGTTCTGGTGCGACCCGGTCACCGGCCTTTCGGCTAACTTCTGGCTGCGCGCCGAGGGCTGGTTTGCCATGGCGCTCATCGACACCTGGGAGCTTATGCCGCCTTCGATGTCGGCCGAGAAGGACGAGATCCGCAAGATGTTCCACGATCTGATCGACGCCATGCTGCCGTATCAGGACGAGAAGACCGGCATGTGGCACCAGGTCATCAACCTGCCCAATATCGCCCCCAACTACCTGGAGGAGTCGGGCAGCGCGATCTTTGCCAACGCTATCATGAAGGGCGTGCGTCTGGGCGTGTTGGGTGAGCGCTACTACCAGTACGGCCGTCGCGCCTTCGACGGCATCTGCGAGACCTGCCTTTCCGAGCACGATGGCCAGCTGGCGCTCGACAACATCTGCCTGGTCGCGGGCTTGGGAAACACCGCGCACCGCGAGGGCACGTTTGGTTACTACATGAGCGAGCCTATCGTCAAAAACGATGCAAAGGGTGTGGCGCCGCTGGTGCTTGCCTATATCGAGACCATGCACCACGACAAGCTGGCCGGCAAGCGCGACCCGCTGGCCCCTTCGGGCGTGTGCTCCATCGAGGACCCGTTTGGCGGATACACCCCGGGCATCAACGCTTGCAAGGGATGTGAATAGCGTGGGAGCCATTACTCCGGGCGTGCGCCTGCACGACCTTCCGCAGGGGACCGTCGAGGAACGCATTCGCATGGCGGGCGAGCTGGGCTTTTCGTGCATCCAGCTGCCGAGCAAGGTGCTCTATAAGTCGATGGGCATCAACCGTTTGGGCCTTACGCACGAGCTTGCCGACCACCTTCGCGCGGCGCTCGACGAGGCGGGGGTTTCGGTTGCTGTGTTCGGTTGCTATAAAAACCTGGCGACCCCCGATCGCCAACAGCTTATGGACAACTTTGCCGAGTACGAGGCATGCCTGAATTTTGCCAAGATGCTCGGCGGTTGCCCGGTGGGTACCGAGACCGGTCGTCCCAATGTGCAGAACGCCGTGGCGGACGACCGCATGACCGACGAGGCACTCGATGCGTTTGTCGAGGCTCTCAAATATGTCTGCACGAGCGCCGAGGCCATGGGCGGGCAGATTTTGATCGAGCCCGGCTGGAACGAGACGGTCAACACGCCCCAGCGTTGCCGCGAGGTGCTCGAGCGTGTGCCGAGCTCGGCGCTCGGTGTGATTTACGACCCGGTGTCGCTGCTGCATCCGAGCGTTGTCTGCGAAGCGCAGGAGATCACGTCGGACATGCTTTACCTGTGCGGCAGCAAGATTCGTGTACTGCACGCTAAGGATTTTGAGGTCGTGGATAACGAGGACGAGGCCGGCTGGTGCGATGGCACGGGCTCGCGTCTGGTGTGCCACGGTGTGGGGGAGACGGGCCGTTATGACTTTGAGCCCGTCGTTGCCTGGGCCGCCGCTGCCTGTCCGGGCATCCCGTGTGTGGTCGAGAACAGCGTGCCGGCGACGGTTGCCGGTTGCCTGACGACACTTGAGCGCATGTCTGCCCGTTGCGAAGGTGCACATCGAGAGATGTAGCGTGGCAGACGGTCGCTACGGGCGGCCGGCTTGCCGGTACTGGGCAGCATCTAGAACTGCCCGCTATTGTGTTGATGCGAATCAGAGGGGAATCGCGTGGCTATCCACATTGTCGAGGAAGCAAATCGTTGTCTGGGTTGTAAAAGGGCGTTCTGCCAGATCAAGGGCTGCCCGGTGCAGACGCCTATTCCGCAGGTCATCGATCTGTTTAAGCAGCGTCGTCTGGAGGAAGCGGGCGAGCTGCTGTTCCAGAACAACCCCATGAGCGCGGTCTGCTCCATGGTGTGCAACCATTCCGGCCAGTGTGAGGGTTCATGCATCCAGGGTCGCAAAGGCACGCCGGTGCATTTCTCGAGCATCGAGAACTATATCTCCACGGCGTACCTCGACCGCAAGGAGTGGAAGCCTGCGCCGTCGTGCGGCAAGCAGGTCGCCGTGGTCGGCTCGGGCCCTGCCGGCATTACCGTGGCGATTAAGATGGCCCAGCTGGGCTGCGCGGTCACCGTGTTTGAGCAGCGCCCCGAGATCGGCGGCGTGCTGGAGTACGGCATCCCCGAGTTCCGTCTGCCGCGCTCGCTGGTGCAAAAGTACCGCCACGTGATGTGCTCACTCGGCGTGCGCGTGCGTCCCTCGACCACCATCGGCGGCGCACTGCATATCGACGATCTGCTGCGCGACGGCTACGACGCGGTCTTTGTGGGCACCGGCACTTGGCGCGCCCGCAAGCTGGGCATTCCCGGCGAGTCGCGCGGTAACGTGCTGTTTGGTATCGACTATCTGGTCGACCCCACAAGTGTGGCGATCGGGCAGAACGTGGCGGTTATCGGCGCCGGTAACGTCGCTATGGATGTTGCCCGTACCGCGCTGCGCTCGGGCGCTCGCAAGGTTACCGTGTATGCCCGCTCGCGCCACATCTCGGCAATTGACGACGAGGTCGAGCTGACCGAGCTCGACGGTGCCGAGATCGTGTGCGGCAAGGCCATCTGCGCCATCGACGATAACGGCCCGGTGTTCGAGACGGCCATCTTTGACGAGGACAACAACGTGGTGGGCTACGAGGAAGAGCTCGACCATGCCGCGGCCGATACCATCGTCATCGCGGCCTCGCAGGTGCCCAAGGACAAGCTCGTGCTTACGACGGGCGGCTTGGAGACCGACCATCGCGGCCTGCTTTCGGTCGATGAGCACGGCATGACTACCGTGCCCGGCGTCTTTGCCGCCGGCGACGTGGTCAATGGCCCGCTCACGGTCGCCCATGCCGTAGCCGGCGCCAAGCTCGCCGTCGAAGGCATGGTTGCCTACCTGGGTCTCTAATCCATCCCATCCTTATCAGTTGCGGTGAAATACGGACTGTTTTGGCTGTCAAAGGCCTTATCTAATCCGTATTCCACCGCAACTTTTTGTGGGGTGGGCTAGAGACGCTGCATGCGGTACCCGACACCCATGTGCGTCTGAATTATCTTGGGATGAGAGGGGTCTGCCTCGATCTTCTTGCGCAGGGTGCGCATGAACACGCGCAGGCTCGCCAGATCGCTGTCCCAGCTCGTGCCCCATATCTCGCGGGTGATGAAGGTGTGGGTGAGCACCTTGTCGACGTTTTTCGCCAGAAGGACGAGCAATTTGTACTCGGTTGGGGTGAGCGAGAGCTCGCGTCCGTCTTTCGTCGCGTATCCCGCGGCGTAGTCGATATGCAGCGGACCGTTGTCGAACGTGCTCGCTTCTGTCGACTCGCTCGACGCCATCGAGGAGCGCCTCAAATTCGCGCGGACGCGCGCGAGCAACTCATCCACAGAAAAGGGCTTGGTGAGGTAGTCGTCTGCCCCTGCGTCAAGTGCTGCAATCTTGTCGGAATCTTCGGTGCGCGCCGAAATGACGATAATGGGGACTGCCGACCAGCTTCGGATCTTCGTGATGACCTCGATACCGTCGATGTCGGGAAGGCCGAGGTCGAGCATGATGAGGCTGGGGCCGTGCGATACCGCATCCATGATGGCGGCCTGGCCGTTGCAAACCTTGCTCACGACATAGCCGTGGAGGTCAAGCGCGGTCGAAACGAGGTTTTGAACGGTCAGGTCATCTTCGACCAGGAGGATGCGTGGCTTAGCGGCATTATTCATGAATCTCAATCTCCTCGGCGGGCAGGGTAAAACGGAAGACGGCCCCATGGGGGTGGTTGTCGCGAACTTCGATGACGCCGCCATGCGCCTCCACGATGGAGCGGCAGAGCGACAGCCCAAGGCCGATGCTTCGACGAGAATCCACGGGCCGCGTATTGCTTGAGGTGAAGAAGCGCTCAAAGATATGAGGCTTGTCGCAGTCTGCTACACCCGGCCCATCGTCTGCGACGTCCACCACGACGAACGCGCCCTCGCGACGTGCGCTGATGGTGACAGTCGAGTCCTCGGGCGTGTATTTGAAGGCGTTCATGATGAGATTCGTAAGCACCTGCATGATGAGATGGACGTCGATGCGTACCAGTAGGATGTCGTCAGTGTGCTCGATGGTGACGGCACGTCCATGCGATGCTTGGGCGACATGGCTGAGAGCGGCCTCGATGACCTCGTCGATGAGCTCGGATGTTAAGTTGAGGCGAATGGTGCCGTCCTCGACGCGTGTGATGGCGAGGAGGTTCTCCACGGTATCGATAAGCCAGAGGGAGTCGTCGTAGATGGCATCGGCAAGATCGCAGCGTTGTTCGAGGCTGAGCTTCTCGTCGCTCTTCCGAAGGATTGCCGCAGATCCGGATATAGCCGTGAGGGGTGTCCTCAAATCGTGGCCGATGGAGCGCAAAAGGTTGGCGCGCAGCTGCTCGTTTTTCGCCAAAACCGCAGCCTCTTCGCGCTCTTGCGCCGCCCGGTCGCTTTCGAGCGCCAAGGCGCATTCGCCTACGATAGATAGGACGATCGAATGCTCGAAGGCTTCGATCTCGCGCCCCTCCAGGGCGATGCCGATGACACCGAATACCTTGTCGCCGGTGCGAACCGCGAGGTAGAGACAGCGCGCCTCAGGCAGGGTCCGCGTGCTTGCGCCCGCGCGCTTGTTGTTGGTGTAGGTCCAGGTTGCAACGGCGCGCTCGTAGTCGGTGAGCAGCGACGCGGAACGGTTTTCGGTGCCAGCGGACTCATAGAGCGTCTTGCCGAGCGTGCCGTGTTCGGCGGGGTAGAAGACCACGTCGAGTTTTAGCAGTTTGACGAGTTGGTTCATGGCGACGCGGGCGCACTCCTCCGCGCTATGGGCTTGCTGCAAGAGCTGGTTCGTTTCGAGGAGTACACGCGTTTTGAATGCGTTCTCGGCGGAGGTGCGGGCGTTGTTGGCGATGCGCGCAGTTAACTCGCCGGCGACCATAGCGGTAGCGAACATGATGCCGAACGTGACCAGATAGCTTCGGTCGTAGCTGGCGAGCGAAAACAGAGGCGTGACGAAGCAGAAGTTGTAAAGCACTACAGAGAGCACGCTCGATACGATCGTGCAGATACGCCCCGTCGTGGTGACGGCGGTCAGCAGGGCCGTGAGGATATAGAGGGATATGATGCTGGAATCGGCAAATCCCAGATGGCGGAAAGCCGTGCCGATCGCCGTGGCGGCAAGAGAGAGGGCCAGCGTGCGAAGCACGTTTCGGCTGCTGGGCGGCTGCAGGGCGAGCGCATGGCGGCGTCCTTTGGGTCGGGAGGGCGGAGTCGACTGTTCTGGAATGATGTAAATGTCGAGGTTCGGGGCGAATGTTATGAGCTGTTCTACGAGAGATTTGCGGCCGAAGAGGGCCTGACGGACGCTGCTGCGCTCGCCCGTGCGCCCCATGACGATCTTCGAAATACCCGACAGGCGCGCGAACTCGGAGATCTGAAACGCGATGTCGTCGCCATAGACGGTTTCCATATGTGCTCCGAGCTGCTCGGCTAGGGCGATATTGGCTGCAAGCTTGGCGCGCTCATCATCGCTCATGGCTTGCGTGCGCGGGCTCTCTACGAATAGGGCGACGAGCTCGCTGCGAAACGCTTTCGCCATGCGTGCGGCGGCACGGACGATGCGGGGATTGGTCGGCGCCGGGGAGACACAGACCAAGATACGCTCCCTGGTGTAGTAGTCACGGTTTCCCAGCACGCGTGCGGCGTCTGTGAGGTGACCGGTGCGATCGGCGCAGCGGCGCAGCGCGATTTCTCGGAGTGCGGTGAGGTTCTCGACGGTAAAAAAATGCTGTTGCGCTCGGTCGGCTTGTGCGGGACGGTAGACGAGGCCGGCGCGAAGGCGCTCAAGTAGGTCTTCGGGCTCTATGTCGACGAGCTCGACCTGGTCGGCATCATCGAAGATACGGTCGGGGATTCGTTCGCTCACGACAACGCCGGTGATGGATGCAACCATGTCGTTTAGGCTCTCGATATGCTGAACATTCACGGTCGTATAGACGTCGATGCCCGCATGTAGAAGTTCCTCGACGTCTTGATAGCGTTTGTCGTGGCGAGACCCCGGCGCATTCGTATGGGCGAGCTCGTCGACAAGGATGAGCTGAGGGGCGCGTTCGATAGCCGCATCTAGATCGAACTCGCTGAGCGCAATGCCGTTGTGCTCGATGAGTTTACAGGGCACATTCTCAAGCCCTTGTGCAAGATGGGCAGTTGCCGGACGTTCGTGCGGCTCGATGTATCCCGCGACGACGTCGACACCTCGCCGCTTGGCGGCGTGGGCGGCTTGAAGCATCGCATAGGTTTTGCCTGCGCCAGCAGCGTAGCCAAAGAAAATCTTGAGGTGTCCCCGGATGGTTCGAGCGTCATCGGCGACCTCGTCTTTCTCAATTGCCTTGAGGATGAGGTCTGGATTGACGCGAGTGTCCGATGCGTCGCGCTGCATAGCGTAGCCTTTCTGAAACGTTGTCCATGCGTGCATACGCGGTGAGGACGCCACTGTATGCCCGCGAGGTCGAGTATAGGCGCACTGCAGCCGCAATAGTGCTTTCTACCTGCATCTTTACGGCATCTTAAGGACGTGAGCCCCGGCCCTCACGCCTCTTTAATCCCTAGAAGCGTTTACTGTCCCCAGACGCTTGCGAGAGCAGGCGTCCGAGACATCGGACCGCGCGTGAAAGGGGCGGTAAATGGACATCCTCATTCCCATCATCGGAGTCGTCTGCATTGGACTCCTTATCTATTACATCTACATTCTGATGAGGAGTGATTCGTAAACTATGGACGCTGCGATTCAGTACATCTTGTACTTTGCCGTGCTCGTCGTCCTGGCCGTTCCGCTCGGTCGGTTCATGGCCCATATCATGGATGGTGAGCATACGTTCCTGTCGCCTGTGATTGCTCCTGTGGAGCGTGGCGTCTATCGTCTGCTTCGCATCGACGCGGCAGAGCAGATGGGGTGTAGGCGCTATCTAGCGAGCGTGCTGGTCTTTTCGGGGATCGGCCTCGTGGCTCTTGTGGCACTCCAGGTGTTTCAGTCCTTCTTGCCAGGCAATCCCCAGCACCTGCCGGGTGTGTCATGGGACCTGTCGTTCAATACGGCTGCTTCCTTCATAACCAACACCAACTGGCAGTCCTACTCCGGTGAGACCACCCTGTCCTACCTTGTGCAGTTCATGGGTCTCACCGTGCAGAACTTCGTTTCCGCCGGCACCGGTATCGCGGTCATGTTCGCGCTGATCCGCGGCTTCCGTCAGGTCAAGGAGCAGGGTCTGGGTTCCTTCTGGGTCGACCTCACCCGCACCGTCCTGTATGTGCTCATCCCGCTGAACCTCGTGTTCGGCATCTGTCTGGCTGCCGGTGGCGTCATCTCCAACTTCCAGCCGGCCCAGAAGGCTGAGCTCGTAGAGCCCGTCGCTGTTCAGCCTAATGCAGACGGCGGCTGGAGCGTCATCGACGGCGCCCAGATCGAGGGCGACACGGTCAAGGTCGACGGCAAGGTTGTCGAGGGCGCGCGCGTGGTCACCGAGCAGTTCCTGCCCCAGGGTCCCGCGGCTCCTCAGGTCGCCATCAAGCAGTCCGGCACCAACGGCGGCGGCTTCTTCGGCGTGAACTCCGCCCATCCGTATGAGAACCCCAGTGCCTTCACCAACATCATCGAGATGACCAGCCTGCTGCTGATCCCGGCCGCCTGCTGCTTCACCTTCGGTATCGGCGTCAAGAACACCAAGCAGGGCAAGGCCATCTTTGCCGCCATGTTCATCCTGCTGGTGATCTTCACCGGCATCATCGCCCTCAGCGAGCATGCGGGCACCCCGCAGCTGGCAGATGGCGGCGCGGTCAACATCGAGATGACCGATGGCCAGGCTGGCGGCAACATGGAGGGCAAGGAGAGTCGCTTCGGTATCGCCTCCTCTTCCACCTGGTCCGCTTTCACGACGGCTGCTTCCAACGGCTCGGTTAACTCCATGCACGACTCCTACACCCCGCTGGGCGGTTTTGTCCAGATGCTCCAGATGGCTCTGGGCGAGGTCGTCTTCGGCGGCGTGGGCTGCGGCCTGTACGGCATGATCGGCTTCGCCATCCTCACAGTGTTCATCGCCGGCCTTATGGTCGGCCGCACGCCCGAGTTCCTGGGCAAGAAGATCGAGCCGGGCGAGATGCGCTGGGCAGTTGTCCTGTGCCTGGCAACTCCGTTTGCCATTCTGGTGTGCTCGGCCATCGCCTGCATGGTGCCCGGTCTTGCCGACCAGCTCAACAATGGTGGCGCGCACGGCTTCTCCGAGGTGCTGTATGCCTTCACCTCATGCGGCGGCAACAACGGCTCGGCGTTTGCAGGCATGAACTGCAACATTCCCTGGATCAACGTCATGCTCGGCCTCGAGATGCTGTTCGCCCGCTTCATGCCCATCATCGGTACGCTGGCTATCGCCGGCTCGCTGGCCAAGAAGGGTAAGGTCGCCGAGAGCGCCGGTACCCTGTCTACCACCAACGGCATGTTCGTATTCCTGCTCGTGTTCATCGTTCTGCTGATCGGTGCCCTGAGCTTCTTCCCAGCCCTGGCGCTTGGCCCCGTTGCCGAGTTCTTCCAGATGATTGCGTAAAGGAGGGCGCAGATTTATGACTATGCAAAAAGACATGATGGGCCGCGCGGTCCGCGACTCGTTTGCCAAGCTGGATCCTCGCGTCCAGATTCAAAACCCGGTCATGTTCCTGGTGTGGCTTTCCGCCGTCATGACCTCCGTCCTGGCCGTCGCTTCCATCTTCGGTGTGCAGGACGCGGGTGTACCCACTTACTATGTGGTCGCCATCGCGATCATCCTGTGGCTCACCGACCTATTCTCGAACTTCGCCGAGGCGCTTGCCGAGGGCCGCGGTAAGGCCCAGGCCGATTCCCTGCGGGCGGCCAAGAAGGATGTCGAGGCCCATCGCATCGAGTCCGTTGAGGACAAGGAGCACTTCACCGTCGTTCCCGGCACCGAGCTCACGCGCGGCGACCTGGTGATCGTAAGCGCCGGCGAGCAGATTCCCGGCGACGGCGACGTCATCGAGGGCGCTGCCTCCGTTGACGAGTCCGCCATCACCGGCGAGTCTGCCCCCGTGGTCCGCGAGGCCGGCGGCGACCGCTCTGCCGTTACCGGCGGTACCACGGTGCTGTCCGACTGGATCATCGTCAAGATCTCCAGTGAGCCCGGCCAGAGCTTCCTGGACAAGATGATCGCGATGGTCGAGGGTGCCGCGCGCAAGAAGACCCCTAACGAGATCGCTCTGGAGATCTTCCTGGTGGCCCTCTCCATCGTCTTTATCCTGGTCACGCTGGCCCTGTATTGTTACTCCTGCTTCTCGGTCGGCCTTAACGGCATGGACAACCCCACGGCCGTGACCACGCTCGTGGCGCTGCTCGTGTGCCTGGCTCCTACTACCATCGGCGCCCTTCTTTCCGCCATCGGCATCGCCGGCATGAGCCGTCTGAACGAGGCCAACGTGCTGGCCATGTCCGGCCGTGCCATCGAGGCCGCCGGCGACGTCGACATCCTCATGCTCGACAAGACCGGCACCATCACCCTGGGTAACCGCCAAGCCGCCGAGTTCATCCCGGTCGACGGCATCGATCCCGCGGAGCTGGCCGATGCCGCCCAGCTTTCCTCGCTGGCCGACGAGACCCCCGAGGGTCGTTCCATCGTCGTGCTCGCCAAGGAGCAGTTCGGTCTGCGCGGTCGCACGCTCGAGGATAAGGGTATGGAGTTCATCCCGTTCACCGCGGCAACGCGTATGTCCGGCGTGAACTACGAGGGCAATGAGATCCGCAAGGGCGCTGCCGATTCCGTGCGCACTTATGTGGAGGCAGCCGGCGGCGTGTTCTCCCAGGAGTGCGACGAGGCCGTCGAGCGCATCGCCAAGGCCGGCGGCACCCCGCTGGTCGTGACCAAGAACTGCCGTGTGCTGGGCGTTGTGTACCTTAAGGACATCATCAAGTCCGGCGTTAAGGAGAAGTTCGCCGACCTGCGCCGCATGGGTATCAAGACCATAATGGTGACGGGCGACAACCCGCTCACCGCCGCGGCAATCGCCGCCGAGGCCGGCGTTGACGACTTCCTGGCCGAGGCCACCCCTGAAGGCAAGCTCGAGAAGATCCGCGAGTTCCAGCGTGAGGGGCACCTGGTCGCCATGACCGGTGACGGCACCAACGACGCGCCCGCTCTGGCCCAGGCCGACGTCGCCGTGGCCATGAACACGGGCACCCAGGCTGCCAAGGAGGCCGGCAACATGGTCGACCTCGACTCCAGCCCTACCAAGCTCATCGAGGTTGTGCGTATCGGCAAGCAGCTGCTCATGACCCGCGGTTCGCTCACGACCTTCTCGGTGGCCAACGACATGGCGAAGTACTTCGCTATCATCCCGGCCCTGTTTTCGCCGATCTACCCGGGCCTTGGCGCGCTCAACATCCTTGGTCTGGCAAGCCCGCTGTCCGCGGTTCTTTCGGCCATCATCTATAACGCGCTCGTTATCGTCGCGCTGATCCCGGCCGCGCTGAAGGGCGTTAAGTACCGCGAGGTCCCGTCCGGACAGCTGCTGACCCACAACCTGCTCGTGTGGGGTCTGGGCGGCATCGTTGCCCCGTTCGTATTCATCAAGCTCATCGACATGCTGCTCGCGTTCTGCGGCATTATGTAAGTGGAGGTTTGTATGTTCAAAGGTGTTGCATCGCGCGCACTGGGCGTGTTCGCGCTGTTTACCGTTGTCTGCGGCCTGGGCTATACGCTCGTCGTGACCGGCATCTCCCAGGTTGCGTTCCCGTATCAGGCGAACGGTTCGCTCATTACGGTCGACGGCAAGGTTGTGGGTTCCGAGCTCATCGGCCAGAACTTCGATGACGAAGCCCACATGTGGGGTCGTATCCAGAACGTGTCAATTGTCGAAGGCGAAGATGGCGGGCTCATGGCGTATGGTGCCCCGTCCAATTTGTCCCCGGCGAGTGATGAGTATCGGCAGCTTGTGGATGCGCGCGTGAAGAAGATCCGCGCCGCCAACCCCGATGCCGATATGGACGCTGTGCCCGTCGACCTGGTGACGTGTTCGGGGTCCGGCCTCGACCCGGAGATCTCTCCGGATGCCGCCGAGTACCAGGTCCCGCGCCTTGCCAAGGCCACGGGCAAGAGCGAAGGCGAGGTGCGCGAGATCATCGCCCGGTGCACCAAGGGGCGATTCCTGGGCGTCTTCGGCGAGCCCACGGTCAACGTGCTCAAGGTGAACCTTATGCTGGACGGCGCGCTGTAGGTGAGGGAGTGGCGGATGAGGGCATGACTGACTACCTGAGCCCTCAATTCCACTCCGCCCATCAGTTGCGGTGAAATACGGACTGTTTTGCCTGTCAAAAGCCTCATCTACTCCGTATTCCACCGCAACTTTTTTGTGAGGGTCGGGATTGAAGGTGGGGAGTGCGAGCGAGTGCGAATGCGGCGGATACTGATACGATAGGTACGTTAGCAACTGCCGCCGAGCGGCTCAAACGAAAGGAAGCCTGTATGGAGTCATCCGCCTACCCGATGCTCTTTAGCCCGATCAAGGTCGGTACGACCGAGGTCAAGAACCGCGTCTTTATGCCGCCGGTATCCACGAACCTGGCCGATCATGGCTATGTGACCGACGACTTGGTCGACCACTACCGCGCCCGCGCCAAGGGTGGTGTGGGCCTCATCATCACCGAGGTCGTGACGGTCGAGCCCACCTATACCTATCTGCCGGGTGACATGTGCTGCTACGACGACACGTTTATCCCCGGCTGGGAAAAGCTTGCCGCAGCCGTCCACGAGTACGGCTGCAAGATCATGCCGCAGCTCTTCCACCCCGCCTACATGGCCTTTAACATTCCGGGCACGCCGCGCCTGATCGCTCCGTCCTTTGTGGGCCCGTCCTATGCCCGCGAGGCGCCGCGTCCTATCACGGTCGATGAAATCCACGAGCTCACGCACCAGTTTGGCGACGCTGCCGTGCGCATGCAGAAGGCCGGCGTCGATGGCGTCGAGGTCCATGCGGCGCACGCCCACGGCATGCTCGGCGGCTTCTTGACACCGCTTTACAACAAGCGTACCGACGAGTACGGCGGCTCGCTCGATGCTCGCATGCGCTTTTTGCTCGAGGTCATCGCCGAGATTCGCGAGCGCTGCGGCAAGGACTTCATCATCGACGTCCGTATCTCGGGCGATGAGTACACCGATGGCGGCCTGACTCTCAACGACATGATCTATGTCTCACGTCGCCTGGAGAAGGCCGGCGTCGACATGATCCACGTGTCGGGCGGCACCACCATCAAGCGCGGTTCCGCGATTCCCGCCGCCGGCACCCAGCAGGCCTCGCACGCCGCCTGCTCGCGTGAGATCAAAAAGCACGTGAACATTCCCGTCGCCACGGTCGGCCGCATCAACGAGGCGTGGATTGCCGAGGAGCTGATCGAGGACGGCGCCGCCGACATCTGCATGATGGGCCGCGCCAACCTGTGCGATGCCGAGTTCTGCAACAAGGCGGCTGCCGGCAACGCCGACGAGATTCGTCCCTGCATCGGCTGCCTGCGCTGTCTGAACGGCATCATGTTTGGCAAGCGCATCTCCTGCACCGTTAACCCCGATGTCGAGCGCGACGAGGCCGGCTACGAGCCTGCCTCCGAGGCTAAGAACGTACTGGTTGTGGGCGCTGGTCCTGCGGGCATGGAGGCAGCCTACATTGCCGCCAAGCGCGGTCATAACGTGGTGCTCGTGGATAAGCAGGACGAGCCGGGCGGCGAGATGCGCATCGCTGCCGTTCCGCCGGCAAAGCAGGAGCTCACCCGCGTGATCAAGTACCAGTATCGTCGTCTTGCCGAGGCTGGTGTGAAGTGTGTCTTTGGTACCGAGCTTTCGGCCGAGGACATCCAACGCGACTACGCCGGCTACGAGGTTGTCCTGGCCTATGGTGCCGAGCCTATCGCTCCGGCCTTTATGCAGGGCTTTAAGCAGGTTATGACGGCTGACGACCTGCTGGGCGGCAACGCCTTCCCGGGCAAGAAGATCGTCATCGTGGGCGGCGGCACCGTCGGCTGCGAGACGGCCGACTATCTGGCTCCGCTGGTCAACGACCTGTCGCCGGCCAACCGCGACGTCACCGTCATCGAGATGACCAAGACCCTTGCCGCCAACGAGGGCGGCGCTGGCCGCGCAGTGCTCATCACGCGCATGCTCTCCAAGGGCGTCCACGTGCTGACCGAGGCAAAGGTGACCGAGATCACCGAGGACACTATCAGCTACGAGAAGGACGGCGAAGTCCACACCATCACCGGTGCCGATACGCTGGTGCTTGCCATGGGCTATCGTCCCGACACCAAGCTGGCCGACGACCTGACCGCAGCCGGTGTTGCCACCCACGTGCTGGGCGATGCCAACAAGTGCGGCAACATCCGCGACGCCATCGGCGATGGCTACAAGGTCGCCTGCGAACTCTAGTTAACCCCTTGGTGCATGGGGGACAGGCTAGTTTGCACCAAGTTTGGTGCATGTAAGCCTAACCCCAGTGCACTAGTCGTCTTGCTTCTGTGTATGATAGTGTATATCTATTGTCATACAGGAGGCTAAGATGAGTGCTTCAGTTTTGAGCGTCCGTGTTGATGCATCAATTAAGGAATCGTTTGCCGAGCTCTGCGAGGAACTCGGCATGACGTCTTCCGTGGCGGTCAACATGTTCATGCGACAGATGCTGCGGGAGCGGTCGCTTCCATTTACCCCTTCTCTTTCAGTCGAAAGGGACGGGGGAAAGGCCGACGTTTTGACCGTTGGTGAAATCAAGGATGCCGTCACTCGCGCGGCGGGTACCCGAAAGGCGATTCGGTCGGTCACGTTGTTCGGCTCGTATGCCCGGCGTGACGCAAATGCCGATAGCGATATCGACCTGCGTATAGAGGTCGATCCCGACGCGACATTTGGGTTATTCGCTCTTTCCTCGTTCGCGGAGGAGATCAAAGAGGCAACAGGCAAGCAGGTCGACGTCGTTTCGAGCGAGCACTTGCGAGAAGACATTGCGCATGCCATCGAGAGGGAGGGTGTGGTGCTGTATGTTCGCCCGTAAATCAGATGCGTTGCCCAAGTCGATAGATAGCAAAAAACGGCGGCCGTCCCGTGTTGGGGCGGCCGCCGTTTGCGTTCGCTGCGATGGGTCGTGCGATTAGAGACCCAGGAGCTCCTTGACCTTGGCGATGATGGCCTCGTCGGTGGCGTTGGCGAAGAAGTACTCCTGGAAGTGCTCGCCAGCCAAGGCGCCCTTGACCAGATCCTGGTCGATCTCGCCCAGGACGTCGACGAGCGGACGCATGGTCACAGCGCGGACGCCGTCGAGGATCTTCTTGTTGCGCTGCTCGGGCTCAACACGCTCGGCAGGATAGCCGTTGCCCGAACCAAAGCCAAAGAGCTTCTCAAAGGTGTACTCGAGGTTGAGCTCCTGGCCCCAGCCGTTCTTGAGGGCGAAGGGCATGGCGACGGCGTTACCGTCGTTGACCTGGGCGAAGGTGTAGGCATCCAGCGGGTCGGCGACATGGCCGCACAGAACACCGGGGAAGGAGTTGCAGGCGAGCATGGCGCCCTCGCCGGTGCCGCAGCCGGTCACGACATAGTCGGCAGCGCCGGAGTTGAGCAGCACGGCGGCAAGAATGCCGTTCTGCACGTAGGTGAGGGGCTTGGAGTCGGCGTCGGCATACATGCCATAGTTAAAGACGGTGTGCCCCATGGGCTCGACAACCTTCTTAAGGGCAGCCTCGATCATAGGGTTCTTGGAGTTCTGAGAGTTCTCGTTGATCAGAGCAATCTTCATTTGAGTTAACCTTTCTACCAATTGTTTTCATTTTTTGTTTCTGCTCGCGGGCGGCGGCTAATCCAACCCGAAGTTGGTTTTGCGGGCGGTGGACGATAAGGTCTGTCGCGAGTTCCGCACGAGCCGGAAAGCACTTAATGTGCTTTCCGTGCGAGCAGGACTGTTTGAGCAGCAGACCTTATCGTCCACCGCCTCGCCCGAATGCCCTATTGCGGCTGTTTGCCGATGTAGGCGAGGATGCCGCCGTCCACGTACAGAATGTGCCCGTTGACGAAGTTCGATGCGTCGGAAGCCAGGAACACGGCGGGGCCCTTCAGGTCCTCGGGCGTGCCCCAACGGGCTGCCGGCGTCTTGGCGATGATGAACTGGTCAAACGGATGGCGGCTGCCGTCAGGCTGCGTCTCGCGCAGCGGCGCGGTTTGCGGCGTGGCGATGTAGCCGGGCCCAATGCCATTGCACTGGATATTGGCCTCGCCAAACTCGGAGCAGATGTTCTTGGTGAGCATCTTGAGTCCGCCCTTGGCGGCGGCATAGCCGGCGATGGTCTCGCGGCCGAGCTCGCTCATCATGGAGCAGATGTTGATGATCTTGCCGTGACCCTTGGCGATCATGCCCGGCAGGCAGGCCTTGGACACGATAAACGGGGCATTGAGGTCGATGTCGACGACGCGACGGAAGTCCTCGGCGCTCATGTCGAGCATCGGGGTGCGCTGGATGACGCCGGCGTTGTTGACCAGGATGTCGGGCGTGGTGCCAAAATCGGCTTCGATCTTGGCAACGAGCTCGGCGACGACAGCCTCGTCGGTGACGTCGGCAACATAGCCGTGAGCATCAAAGCCCAGCTCGCGGTAGTGCTTCTCGGCTTCGGCAACTTTGTCGGCGTGACGGGCGTTAAAGGCAATCTTGGCGCCTGCCTCTCCGAGCGCCTCGGCAATGGCCATGCCGATGCCATAGGTGGCGCCGGTCACGAGCGCGACCTTGCCGTCCAGGCGGAAGCTGTCCATAAGATCAGACATAGCAATCCTTCCAAAAGAAACGTTCATCTATATAAGTCTTGCTTTTCGTACAAGCTCAGTATATGTGAAGTAGGGTAATAAACCCTCCCATTCTCCGAAAAATAGGTGAACGTTCACTTTTAAAAGGTAAACGGTGAACTCGCACTGCTGCGCGGGCGGCTCGATTGTCCTGATCGAGGAGGGCAAGCTCGAGAGACAAGTGGGCACGGGCTGCCCGTTGGCCCCGCGCGTAGTGCTACTTTTCAAACGCGGCGCGCGCAAAGTGCCGGGCGAATAGCTTGGGCGATGTCGATGACGTGGCCCAAAATCAGTGTCGAGATAGCGGTGGTCACGTCAAAGCCATCTAAGTTGTGCATGGGTGCCAGCGGCCCTTATTTCACCGCAACTGAGGGTATGGGGGATGCGATAGTATTACGTGGTGAAATTCGACAAACCGTGAGCTTCATCCGAGGGCTTTATGGAACAACATCAGCTTTATCAGAGCCTGCAAGATCAGGCATACAACGCATTGCGCTCCAAGATCATCTATGCCGAGCTCAAGCCTGGCACGCGCCTTTCGGCGATTGGTCTGGAAAAGGAGACGGGAATCGGGCGCACGCCCATTCGCGAGTCCTTTGTGCGTCTGCGTGAACAGGAGCTGGTGGAAACGCGTCCCAAAAGCGGCACCTATGTCTCAAAAATCAGCATGGAGCGCGCCGAGAACGCCTGTTTCTTGCGCGAGAAACTCGAGAGAAGTGTGCTCATTAAATGCTGCTCTGCCGCCACGCCCGAGCAAAAGTATCGGCTCGAGCAGATTCTTGCCGAGTCCGAGTCGCTCGATCATCGTGAAACGCGTCGCTTTTTCGATCTGGACAACCTGTTCCATGAGACATGTTTTGAGATTGCCGGCCGCCACATGTTGTGGGATTGGATGAAGAGCGTCAACACGCATTTTGAGCGATACAACTGGTTGCGTATGGTGTCGCAGGATCTGGATTGGGAGCCGATTCGTCGGCAGCATCGCCGGATTCTCGAGGCCATTAAAAAGGGCGATACCGACACGGCGAGCTACCTGGCAGAGACGCACCTGCATCTGATGCCCGAGGAGCAGGGCCCGGTTATCGCCTTGCATCCCGACTATTTCGAGCTGTCCAAAGACTCGGCCATCTAACTCGTTCCCTACATTAGTTGCGGTGAAATAGGGACTGTTTTGCGGCTTTGGCGGCGTAAGCAGTCCGTATTTCACCGCAAGTGCCGGGGCGCTGCCGGGGCACGAAAAGGCTGCGGCGCCGCTTGGAGGAAAAGACCGGAAGCAAGGGTCCATTCCTCCAGACGGCGCCGCAGCTGTTTTGGTGGACTGGATTATGTTGAGTCGGTTGATTGACCGGGAAAGCAAAGCGGCTCGGGGGCGTGTCGCTTCCGTCACGTTCTATCAGCATACAAGACGGTTTCGGTTCTTGTTCGTGACGGAAACGGCGCGCTTCCGAGCCGCTTTAAAAGAAAGGGGGCGAGGTCTAGGACACGCCCCCTTTCACGATAGAGAGCTAAACCTAGCCGCGGACCTTCTTGACGACGTCCATGGCCTCGCGGGCGATCTGCTCGACCTTGGAGAAGTCGCCGTCGGCGAACAGGGCGGGCTTGACCATCCAGGTGCCACCGCAGGCGATGATGGCGGAGGAGCTCAGGTACTCCTCGACGTTGGCAGTGTTCACGCCGCCGGTGGGCATAAAGCGATGGCCGACAAACGGAGCAGCGAGGGCCTTGATGGTGTTGAGGCCGCCATACTGAGCCGCGGGGAAGAATTTGGTGACCTTGAGGCCTAGATTCTCGGCAGCAGTGACCTCGGAGGGGGTCACGGTGCCGGGAAGGACGGGCAGGTCGATGTCGATGCAGTGCTTTACAACGTCCTCGTTGTAACCCGGCGAGACGATGAACTTGGTACCGGCGGCGCGGGCCTGCTCAACCTGCTCGACGGTCAGGACAGTGCCGGCGCCGACGCACATCTCGGGCTCGGCCTCGGCCATAGCGGCGATGCACTCGGCGGCGCAGGCGGTGCGGAAGGTGACCTCGGCGGACTTCATGCCGGCTGCCATAAGGGCATGGGCGAGCGGTGCGGCGTCCTCGACCTTATCGAGCACGACGACCGGCACGATGCCCAGGGATTCAAGCGTGGTGTAGAACTGATCGAACATAGTGTTCCTTTCGATGTGAGGCGCGCACGGGCGCGTGATTGCCAAAGAAGATTGGCCATGAGCCGGTTCCGGATTGGTTATCGGAGGCACTGCTTGGGTCACAAGCAATTTCGGAACCGGCTACGAGGCCAGTCGTGAAGGAATGCCAGACAAAACCGGAATGGGACTGGTGGCTTTGCCCGACCGGAGAAATCGGGGAGCGGGTCGCAGGGGTATGGGTATGGAAAGCTGCGGCCCGCGGAATGGGGAACGAATTAACGGGCGACGCGGGTGCCACCGTCGGCGGCGGATGCCACGGCTGCGATCTCGTCTGCGGTCACCAGGTTGGAATCGCCCTTGATAGTGAGCTTGAGGATCGAGGCCGCGATGGCGTAGTTGACGGCGTCCTGCGGGTCAAAGTCGTTGATGAGGGCATGGACGAGGCCGGCGTTAAAAGCATCGCCAGCGGCAACGCCCTCGAGCACGTGCACGTCGTGAGCGGGGGAGAACCAGTGCTCGCCGCTCTCGGCGTCAAAGAGCATGCCCATCCAAATGGAGCGCTCGACGCAGGAGATGTTGCGGACGACCGAGGCGACCTTCTTGCAACCGTACTCGGCGCAGATCTGACGGGCCATCTCGACGTAGGTGTCGCGTTCCTCGATGCCGTGGGCAAGGGAGCCGGAGACGCAGGTCATACCGAGGCCGGCAGGAGCGTCCTCGTCGTTGGCAATGCAGATGTCAACGAGCGGCAGGAGTTCCTTCATGGTGGCCTGCGACTTCTCGGGCGACCACATCTTGCCGCGATAGTTCACGTCGCACACGGTGGCGATGCCTTTGGCGCGGCAGGCGGTGAGGGCATCCTTGCAGGCGGCGGCCATCTCGTCGGAGACGGCGGGCGTCACGCCGGAGAAGTAGAAGACATCGACACCCTTGAGGATCTCATCCCAGTCAAAGACGTCGCGCTTGGCCATGTTGATGGCAGAGTACTTGCGGTCGTAGACGCAGCCGTTGCCGCGCTGCGAGGCGCCGACCTCAAACACATAGGAGCCAAGACGGTCGCCCTTGCGCACGACGCGCGAGGTATCGACGTCGTAGACCTTCAGCGAACGCAGGGCGCACTCGCCCAGACGGTTGGCCGGGACAACGGAGACGTAAGCTGCCTTGTCACCCTGGTAGGCCAGGGAAAGCGCGGTGTTGGCTTCGGCGCCGCCGTAGCGGACATCAAACTCGGTCGCCTGCTCAATGCGCAGATGATCTTTGGGCGAGAGCCTCATCATGATCTCGCCGAAGGTAAGAACCGTTTTACCCATGGTCGCGCAGCTCCTTCTTACTCGTGCGTACACCTTTGATATGGCGTTGGCACGGAGGTGCCAAGACGGTAGGGTACATCTTTGCACCTCCGTGCCAACGCTTGCCGAAATCGGTTTACGAAATCGGTTTCGTTTCGAGTTGTAGTATACTCACCTACAGCGTTTTGCAAGCGAGATTTTTAAAAAAATGCCTAAAATGGCTCAGACTGCCGACAATTGGGAAACGGGGTGCGCTATGGCGCAGATGAGAATCAAGGACATTGCCGCCGAGGCGGGCGTGAGCCCGGCCACGGTCTCGCGCTATCTCAACAACCGTCCCGGGCAGATGACCGAGGAAACCCGCGCTCGCATCGCGGCGGTTATCGAGCGCACCGGCTATCGTCCACGTGCCGCCGCGCGCAATCTGCGCAGCTCGCGTACCAACCTCATCGGCGTGATTTTGGCCGACATCGCCAACCCGTTCTCGAGCGCCATGCTCGAAGGGCTTTCCGCCAGTGCCGCCGCGCGCGGCTGCTCGCTCATGACGGCCATTAGTGGCAACGATCCCGCCAAGGAGGCAGAGTCGCTCACCAGACTTATCGATGCCGGCGTGGACGGCCTGGTCGTCAATACCTGCGGAGGCAACGACAAGGCGATCGCCGAGGCTGCGGGACGCCTGCCCGTCGTGCTGCTCGACCGCGATGTTGCCGACGGCGGTGTCGATCTGGTGACCTCCAACAACCGTGAGCTGGTCGCCGGCCTGGTAGACGCCTTGGCCTCTGCTGGCAGCGAGCGCCTGTGCCTGCTCACCGAGGCAAGCGATGACAGCCCCGTGCGTCGCGAGCGCGCTGAGGCCTTTGCCGGCGAGCTTTCGCGCCGCGGTCTTGCGGGCGAGGTCGTCACCCTGGCCGACGGTGGCGCCACGGGTGTCAGTCGCCTGGACGAGACCATCCGCGGCTATGCGGGTAAAAAGCTCGGCCTCATTGCCGTCAACGGTCTGGTCTTCCTGCGCCTGACCGAGGCGCTGGCCCAGCTTGGCCCCTCGCTGCCGGCGGGCCTTAAGATCGCGACGTTCGACGACTATCCCTGGAACCATGTGCTCTTTGGCGGCGTGACCACGGCCGCGCAGGACACTCTGGCGATTGCCGAGCGCGTGGTCGAGCGCCTGTCCGAGCGCATCGACGTCGTTACCACCACGGTGGGCGAGGCAGCAAGGCTCGCGCCCAAGCACATCGAGATCCCCGGCCACATCGAGTCCCGAGCCTCCACTTCGCGCTAGGCCACCGACCCGCGCTCGTCGGCTCGCGCACGTTTTTTGAGCGCTTGATACGCTTTAACCCTGCGGAAACATTTTTCTGCGATAGTATCTGCGATATAGACCAGTCGAAACCCGCCCGAAAGAAAGGGGAGCGACATGAACCAGCAGAACATCGATTACGTACTCCGTTCCGTAGAGCAGCGTGACATCCGCTTTGTGCGTCTGTGGTTTGTCGACATTCTCGGCCGCCTCAAGAACTTTGCCATTAGCCCCGAGGACCTCGAGGTCGCTTTTGAGGAGGGTATTGGCTTTGACGGCTCCGCCATCGAGGGCTTTGCCACGCCCGAGGAAGCCGACATGCTCGCATTCCCCGATGCTTCGACCTTCCAGATTTTGCCGTGGCGCCCGAGCCACAACGGCGTCGCCCGCGTGTTCTGCGATGTGTGCACCCCCGACCGCAAGCCCTTCGCCGGCGATCCGCGCGATGCGTTGCGCCGCATGTTCTATAAGGCCGAGAAGGCTGGCTACCTGCTCAACGTGGGCGCCGAGCTGGAGTATTACTACTTCCCCGACGAGCACACCCCCGAGCCGCTCGACAACGTGGGCTACTTCGATCTTTCGGTGAGCGATGCCGCTCGCGACCTGCGCCGCAACACGGTCCTCACGCTCGAGAAGATGTCTGTGCCCGTGGAGTACACCTTCCACGCCGCCGGTCGCTCACAGCACGGCATGAGCCTGCGCCACGCCGAGGCCCTGAGCATGTCCGACGCCATCACCACGGCCAAACTCATCATTAAGCAGCAGGCCTACGAGAGCGGTTGCCACGCCTCCTTTATGCCCAAGCCGCTGGCGGGCGAGGACGGCAGCGCTATGTTCCTGTGCCAGTCGCTATTCGACCACGACGGCAACAACGTCTTTTGGGGCGAGGACGACGAGAAGTACCACCTCTCCGACGTCGCCAAACACTACATGGCCGGCATTCTGGCGCACGCACGCGAGATCAGCGCCATCACCAACCCCACGGTCAACTCGTACAAGCGCATCACCACGGGCGGCGACTCCGTGCCGCAGTACGCCACGTGGGGCCTGCGCAACCGCGCGAGTATGGTCCGCATCCCGGTCTACAAGCCCGGCAAGCAGCTGTCCACGCGCATCGAGCTTCGTAGCCCCGACCCCATGGCCAACCCGTACCTGGTCAACGCCGTCACGCTGGCGGCTGGTCTCGACGGCATCGAGCGCAAGCTGGAGCTCCCGCCCGAGGCCACGGCCGAGACGCTCAAGCTCTCCGACCGTCAGATGGTCGAGGCCGGCTACACGCCGCTGCCGCGTTCGCTCAAAGAGGCGCTCGACGTGTTTGAGGACTCGCAGTTTATGAAGGATGCCCTCGGTGAGCACATCCACAGCTTCTTCCTCAAAAAGAAGCGCAACGAGTGGCATAAGTTTGAGTCCACGATCACCGAGTGGGAGATCAAGCATTATCTGGCGAACTCCTAATCGCGCTGGCTTGTTCCAGTACGATTGAGCTCATTTCCTTGGAGGCCGATATGTCCGAAAAGAGTGCCCTGTTCATGGCGCGCACGACGCGCTTCCACGAGTTTGCCCGCAGCTTGACGACCACCCTGGGTGTCGAGGTGAGCCTGGCAACCCCCGATTCGCCAACTGCGGCGCACGACTTCGACCTGCTGATCCTCGATTCCGACGGCATCCGCAGCGACCGCATCGATCAGATTGCCAAGTGGCTTGACGATCGCGGCGGCGTCCCCATGCTGGTGATCGTCGACGACGAGGCACTCGGCGCCCTGCGCCTGCCGAATCACGCGCATGCCGACTTTGTATGTCCCACGGCGACGCCCAACGAGCTCAAGGCTCGCGCGCAGCGCCTGATGGGCGAGGAGGAGACCGTCGCCGCCGACGATGTGCTCAACATCGATAACCTCGAGATTAACCTGGCTACCTACCAGGTGACACTCGATAACGAGCCCATCGACCTGACGCTGATGGAGTACTCGCTGCTGAGCTTTTTGGCGACGCACCCCAACCGCGCCTACAGTCGCGAGGTGCTGCTGCACCGCGTGTGGGGCTTTGAGTACTGCGGCGGTACGCGCACCGTCGACGTGCACATCCGACGCATCCGCTCTAAGGTGGGTCCGCAGATCGCGGCGCACATCACCACCGTCCGCGGTGTGGGCTATCTGTTTAAGGACTAGATTTCCACCGCAAGGAGGGCAGGCATCTTTGTGGTGGTTTTGACGCAGGTATGGGTTCCTCTCGAATCTGCAACAGAACTTAAGCCTTCCTAAAAGATTGCGTTCTCATACACGTATGCCCGCATATTGGGGTACAACTCAACATGAACAATGATGGCCCGCCACATGTTTGGCGGGCCTTTGGTTATTTGACGAAAGGATCGCAGCCATGAGCGAGAACGATTCCCAGCGTCCTCAGGATGCGGGCAACGCTGGCGAGACCCAGCAGCAGCCGCGTGTGCAGGTGGAGTCGACGCCTGCCGGCAGCAACATTCCCTATGTGCAGGCTTACGACACACAGACCGGCCAGCCGCTGGGCGGTCAGCAGGTTGTAAACAAGCACACGGTGGTCAAGACTAAGACCAAAAAGCTGCCGATCTTTATTACGGCACTCGCCGGCTGTGCCTGCGGTGCCCTGCTGGTCATCGCGCTCATTATGAGCGGCACGCTCAATATTGGCGGCGGAAAGAATGCCGTGACGGCCGGTGCTTCGGGTTCATCGACGCAAAAGATCACCATCGACTCCGAGGACACCACGCTGGCCGAGGCCGTTTCTGCCAAGGCCCTGCCTTCCGTCGTTTCCATCACCGCCACTTCGAGCGGTAGCCAGAATGGCTCGCTTTCGCAGTCTGCCGACGAGTCGGATGGCTCGGGCAGCGTCGGTTCGGGCGTGGTGCTCGATACCGAGGGCCATATCCTCACCAACAACCACGTGGTCGATGGTTACGACCAGTACGTGGTGACCATGGACGACGGCACCACCTACGAGGCTGAGTTCGTGGGCAACGATGCCTCGAGCGACCTGGCCGTTATCAAGCTCAAGGATGCTGACGCCTCCAAGCTCACCCCGATCGAGATCGGTGACTCCTCCAAGCTCAACGTGGGCGAGTGGGTTATGGCCATCGGCTCGCCGTTCGGCAACGAGCAGTCTGTCTCCACGGGTATCGTCTCGGCGCTCTATCGCTCCACGGCCATGAGCTCTACCAGCGGCAACACCATCTACGCCAACATGATCCAGACCGATGCCGCCATCAACCCGGGCAACTCCGGCGGCGCGCTCGTTAACGATAACGGCGAGCTCGTGGGCATCAACTCGCTCATCGAGAGCTACTCGGGCTCCAGCTCGGGCGTAGGCTTTGCCATTCCCGTCAACTACGCCAAGAACATCGCCGACCAGATTATCGACGGCAAGACGCCGGTTCATCCGTATCTGGGCGCTACGCTTTCGAGCGTCAACGCGCTTAACGCCCGCACTAACAAGCTGAGTACCGACAGCGGCGCGTATGTGGCGAGCGTCGTCGAGGACGGTCCTGCTGCCAAGGCCGGCATCCAGGAGGGTGACGTCATCACCAAGCTGGGTGACGACGAGATTACGAGCGCCGATGGCCTGATTATCGCGCTGCGCAGCCACGAGGTGGGCGAGAAGGTCGAGATTACGCTCGTGCGCGGCAAGGAAGAGAAAAAGGTCACCGTCGAGCTGGGCTCCGACGAGGAGCTGCAGAACCAGCAGCAGGACGATAGCGCGACCGACACCGGCAACGGCGGTATTACCGACGAGCAGCTGCGCCAGTATCTGGAGGAGCTGCTGGGCCAGCAGGGCCAGGGCTACGGCCAGGGTTACTAACGAGTCGTATCGTACATACCAATGCCAGAGGGGGCTGTCCCGCTAACGCGGGACAGCCCCCTCTTTTCCTATTGATCCGTTGGGGACGGAGGAAAACGGATCATTTAAAGCTGATAAGAGCATGGTTTGATCGCGCGATCCACCCCGGTCTGGCGGCTGCCGATTCGGTGCGGTTCGAAAGGGCTATTCGACCCCGTTGCGACCGGTGGTACTCTTGTATCCGTTTGAAATCGAGCGAAGGAGTGCCGCTATGGAGCAATCGAGCCTGTTTGGTGACGGCGTGGACATCGATACCGAAACGCCAGCGAGCACGGATACCGCTGCACCGGCCGGTGCCCGTGCCCAAGCCGCCGCGCGCGCGGCCGAGCTGCGCCACGAGCTCGATTACCACGCGTACCGCTACTACATGCTCGATGCACCCGAGATCACGGATGCCGCCTTCGACAAAATGCTCGTTGAGCTGCAGGAGATCGAGGCGGCCTATCCCGACCTGGTGACACCCGACAGCTATACCCAGCGCGTGGGCGGATACGTGAGCGAGCAGTTTACGCCGGTAACGCACATGGCACGCATGTATTCCATGGATGATGCCATGGACCTGGACGAACTCGACGCGTGGCTCCAGCGCGTCGAGGATGCGCTCGGTGCCGGTAGCGTCACCTATACCTGCGAGCTCAAGATCGACGGCCTGGGCGTGGCGCTTACCTACCAAAACGGAACTTTCGTGCGCGCGGCCACGCGCGGCGACGGCACCACGGGCGAGGACGTGTCGCTCAACGTGCGAACCATCAAGGACGTGCCCATGCACCTGTCCGAGCCGGCGCTCGCTCACATGGGCGCTGACCGCGAGCGTACCATCGAAGTGCGCGGTGAGGTCTACATGCCTAAGGGCAGCTTTGTTCGCCTGAACGACGAGGCCGATGCCGAGGGCCGCGACCCCTTTGCCAACCCGCGCAACGCCGCCGCAGGATCCTTACGCCAAAAGGATCCAAAGGTCACGGCGCGCCGCGACCTTGCCACCTTTATCTATGCCATCGCCGATACCGACCCGCTGCACGTCCACAGCCAGCGCGAGTTTCTGGATTGGCTGCGCAGTGCCGGCTTTAGCGTCAACCCCAACGTGGCTCGTTGCGCCACGCCGGCCGAGGTCCACGAGTTCTGTGCCCAGGCGCTCGAGCACCGCGGTGACCTGGATTACGACATCGACGGCGTGGTCGTAAAGGTGGACAGCTTCCAGCAGCAGCTCGACCTGGGCTTTACTGCCCGCGCACCACGCTGGGCCATTGCCTTTAAGTTCCCGCCCGAGGAAAAGCAGACCGTCCTGCGCGAAATTCGCATCCAGGTGGGCCGCACCGGTGTGCTCACGCCGGTCGCCGAGTTCGACCCAGTGACGGTTGCCGGCTCCACCATCGCGCGTGCCACGCTGCACAACATCGACGAGATCCGCCGCAAAAACGTGCGCGAGGGCGACACCATCATCGTTCACAAGGCGGGCGACGTAATCCCCGAGGTCGTGGGCCCGGTGCTCGACAAACGCCCGGCCGATTCGGTCGACTGGCGCATGCCCGAGGTCTGCCCCGTGTGCGGCAGCCCCGTGGTTCACGAGGATGGCGAAGTCGCTTACCGTTGCGTTTCTATCGACTGTCCCGCGCAGCTCAAGGAGCGCTTGCTCCACTGGGTGAGCCGCGGCTGCATGGACGTCGACGGCCTGGGCGACGAGATCGTCGACAAGATGATCGCCGCCGGCCTTATCCACGATGTCGCGGACTTCTACCAGCTCACGGTCGACGACATCGCCGGACTGGACACGGGGCGCACCTATGCCAGCCCCAACAGCAAAAAGGGCGTCAAGAAGGGTGACCCCATTCCGGTAGGCCTCAAGACGGCCGAGAAAATCATCGCCGAGCTCAACAAGTCCAAGAGCCAGCCGCTCGGTCGCGTGCTGTTTGCCCTGGGCATCCGCCACGTGGGCAAGAGCGTGGGCGAGGTCATCGCCGAGCGATTCCTGTCGATTGACAAGCTCATCTTGGCGAGCGAAGAGGACATCGCCGAGTGCGAGGGCATCGGTCCCAAGATTGCGGCGAGCGTCAAGCAGTTCCTGGCCGTGCCCGAGAACCTTGCCGTGCTGGAGCGCCTGCGCCAGGCGGGCCTGTCGCTCGAGGTCGACCTGGGCGCCGCGCACGCGCAAGCCGCGGCCGACGCTGGCGTGGCGGGCGAGCTCGCCGACGCACAGCCGCTTGCGGGTCTGACCTTCGTGCTCACCGGCACGCTCGTCAACCGTACCCGCGACGAGGCGGGCGCGGCGCTCAAGGTGCTCGGTGCCAAGGTTTCGGGCAGTGTGTCGAAGAAGACGAGCTATCTGGTCGCCGGCCCCAAGGCGGGCTCCAAGCTCACCAAGGCCGAGCAGCTGGGCGTGCCCGTGCTGGATGAGGACGCACTCGAGCAGATCTTGGCTACTGGTCAGGTGCCCCAGGCATAAGGCATCAATAGTCAAATTGAAAAATCGCCCGGAAGCACGATGCTTTCCGGGCGGTTCTTATTTGGACGGGGCAACCGACACAGTGATTTGCGTCACTTAGGTCGCCGGGTCGTCGCTGATGATGTCGTCGATGAGGGCGATTTCGCGTTGCCCCGCTACGCCATCAGTTTGTCAAAAGCTCCGCGGCGGTTGAGTACGGTAAATGCGACAACACAGATGACTGCCGACAAAATCGATCCGCACGGCGAAGCGATGCCCATGGGAAACAGCGTGTCGGAATAGGCGTTCGACAGCAGCCACGCGCCCGGCACGCGAATGAGCGCCACGGCCAGCACGTTGTGCGCAAAGCCGATGTAGCTCTTGCCGTATGCAGCGAAAAAGCCGCTAAAGCAAATGTGGATGCCGGCAAAAATCGCATCGAAAATGTAGCTGTGCATATAGCCGGTACCGGCCGCGACAACCGCGGGATCCTTGGCAAAAAAGCCGATAAACGCCGGCGCCACCAGCCACATCAGCACCGTGATTAGGCAACCGTACACTACCGATATGGTCATGGCGTCCTTGAGTACCTGACGTGCACGGTCGCCCTTGCCCGCGCCGGCGTTTTGCGCTGTGAGCGCGCTGACGGTGGCACCCATGGAGCTCGGCACAATGAACAAGAAGCTGATCATCTTTTCGACCAGGCCCACGGCAGCGGCGTCGACCAGGCCGCGATGGTTGGCGATGACGGTGATAAACATAAACGCCACCTGGATGCAGCCGTCCTGCACGGCCACAGGCACGCCGATCTTAAGAATGCTGCCGAGCACCTCGGGCTGGGGACGCAGGTCGCTGCGCTTAACGTGGATGTTCGTACGGCGGCTCTTAAGCCACACGAGCGCGAGGGCAACGCTGGCCGTCTGCGCGGTCACCGTGCCGAGCGCCGCGCCCACGGGGCCGAGCCCCATGTGGCCGATAAACAGAAAATCGAGTGCGATGTTGATGATGCATGCCACGCCAATCACGTACATGGGCGAGCGCGAATCGCCCAGGCCGCGAAAGATGGCCGAGAGGATGTTGTATGCGGCGATAAACGGAATGCCGACAAAGCAGATACGCAGGTAGGCGGCGGTGCCTTCGACCGCCTCGGGCGGCGTGCCAATGAGCGCCACAACCTGCGGGCATAGTGCAAACAAGATGACGGCCAGTACCACCGAGACGCCCATAAAGAGCGTGATGGTGTTGCCGATGGCAGCCTCGGCGCGGTCGAAGCGGCGCGAACCCACGGCGTGGCCGACGATGACCGTCGTTCCCATGGCCAGGCCCACGAGCGTCACGGTAATGATATAGAGCGTCTGCGCGCCGTTGCCCACGGCGGTGATGCCGGCGGCGCCGCTAAACTGCCCCATCATGTACAGGTCGGCCATGCCGTAGAGCATCTGCAAAAAGTACGAGAGCATATAAGGCAGGGCAAAGACCGCGATGGTCTTAAGGACGTTGCCGCGTGTGAGGTCGTGTTCCATGGGCGGGGCTTTCTGGCTTGGTCTGTTTACGTACCAGTGTAGTGAAAACCCTACAACGATTGTAGAGTCAAGGTTTGTGTTGGCGGCGGGGAGAAAAAAGTCACGCTCGCGTTCATTTCCAATTGAATACAGGGGCGCGTCCTGCGAGCTTGGTGCCTGCGCCAACCTTACAGAAATCGATTTCGGAACACTTGACACCGCCGCACGGCGCGCCATAATACGTGGGTTTGCGAACAACGTTTGATGGGGGATGAACCTGCGTGCGCAATCTCAAGATTCTGTTTTCCTATCTGGGGGCATATCGCCGCGATGCCATACTCGGCGTGTTCTTTGTGACGGCCGAGACGGCGCTCGAGCTGTTTATCCCGGTCATCATGGCAAATATCATCGATGTGGGCGTGCCCGCGGGCGACATCAACTACATGCTGTTGCAGGGCACGTATATGTTGGCATGCGCCGCATGTTCGCTGGTACTTGGCTTGGGCTATGCACGCACGTCTGCCCGCGTCGCCTCGGGGCTGGGCGCTAACCTGCGCGAGGCCGAGTATCGTAAGATCCAGACGCTCGCTTTTGGCAATCTGGACAACTACGACGCCAGCTCGCTGGTCACTCGCATGACCACCGACATCACCGTGATTCAAAACGCCGTAGGTAACGGCTTCCGCCCCATGGTGCGCGGGCCGGTAAATCTGGTCATGGGCCTCGTCTACGCTTTTGCGCTCTCGCGCGAGCTCGCGGCGGTCTTTGCCGTCATTCTGCCGATGCTCGCCATCGTGCTCGGTATCATTACCGTGCGCGTGAGCCCGCTCTACCGCCAACTCCAGACCTCGATGGACCACCTCAACGGCGTGGTGCAAGAGGACCTTACCGCCGTGCGCGCCGTGAAGGCTTACGTGCGCGCCGAGCACGAGTGCGACAAGTTCGACACTGTCAATACCGAGCTCGCCGGCACGGCGACCAAGACCTTTGGCAACGCTGTGCTCAACCTGCCGGTGTTTCAGCTGTCGATGTACGTGGCTGCGCTCTCGATCCTGTGGATTGGCGGCCGCATGATCATCGAAGGTCGCTTGGGCGTGGGCTCGCTCACGGGCTTTATGAGCTACGTGCTGCTGATCATGAACTCGCTCATGATGATTTCCAACGTATTTTTGCTGCTCACGCGCGCTCTTACGAGTGTGGGCCGTATCGCAGAGGTGCTCGATGAGGAGCCCTTTATCGCCAACCCTGCGGGAGACCACGCGATTGCGGCACCAGCGGACGGCAGTATCGAGTTTCGCGACGTGTCGTTTAAATACCGCGCGGATGCAGCCGAGGATGTGCTCGAGCATATCGACCTTCGCATCGAGAGCGGCTCAACGGTGGGCATCCTCGGCGGCACGGGCTCGGGCAAGAGCTCGCTTGTACAGCTGATTGCGCGCCTGTACGACGCCACTGAGGGCACCGTGCTTGTGGGCGGACACGACGTGCGCGACTACGACCTTGCGGCCCTACGCGACGCCGTGGGCATTGTGCTGCAAAAGAATGTGCTGTTCACGGGCACCGTGCGCGAGAACCTGCAGTGGGGCAATCCGCAGGCGTCGGACGATGAGCTCCTCGCGGCTTGCCGCGCGGCGTGCGTGGACGAGTTCCTTGATCGCATCGGCGGGCTGGACGGAGAGCTGGGCCAAGGCGGCGCCGGTGTCTCGGGTGGCCAGAAGCAACGCCTGTGCATCGCGCGCACGCTGCTCAAGCATCCGCGCGTGCTCATTTTTGATGACTCCACCAGCGCGGTCGATATGGCGACCGACGCTAAGATTCGCGAGCACATCGCTCGGATTCCCAATACGACCGTGCTCATCATCGCCCAACGCATCGCGAGCGTCATGGATGCCGATCGCATTGTGGTGTTGGACGACGGCCGTGTCCACGGCGTGGGCACGCACGAGGAACTGCTGGCGGGCGACAACATCTACCAGGAGATTTACGCCTCGCAGATGGAGTTTGCGGGGAACGCGGACGCCGGTGACGGCAGCGATGATGACCGCACGAATGATCCGTTTTCCTTCGCCCCCAGCGGATCGCCTTTGGAAGGGGGTGAGCGCCATGCCTAAGACCGCAGCCCAAGCACGCCCGGCCGACCTCAAGCGCACGGTGCGCCGCCTGCTCTCCTACATGGGGCATGCCAAGTTCTCGTTGCTCGCGGTGGGCGTGCTCGCCTCCGTCGCCGCCATCGCGAGCCTCGCCGGCACCTACATGGTGCGCCCCATCGTTAACGGTTTGGCCACGGGCGGGGAGGAACTGCTTGCCAAGCAGGTCATCCTGACGGCGATCATCTACGCCGCGGGCGTGCTCTCGGCCCTGGGCTACTCACAGATCATGGTGCGCGCGGCCCAACGCGTGGTGTCCGATATTCGCCGCGACCTGTTCGCGCACATCCAGACGCTGCCGCTCAGTTATTTTGACAGCACGCGCTCGGGCGACATCATGAGCTTTTTCACCAACGACGTCGACACCGTCTCCGAGGCGCTCAACAACAGCTTTGCCAACGTGATTCAGGCCGCCATTCAGGTTGCGGGCACCACGGCCATGCTCATCATCCTTAACTGGCAGCTCACGATTATCACGCTCGTGTGCGATGCGGCCATTGTGCTGTATGCGCGCTACTCGGGCGCGCGCTCTAAGCGCTTCTTTGCCGCCCAGCAGGCATCGCTTGGCGACCTGGACGGATATATCGAAGAGATGGTCTCGGGCCAAAAGGTCATCAAGGTCTTTAACCGCGAGACGGCGAATGTCGCCGGCTTCACCTGCCGCAACGACGAGCTTCGCCGCACCGGCACCGCCGCCGTGAGCTATGCCAACTCCATGGTGCCCATGACCGTCGTGATTGGCTACGTCAACTATGCTATCGTCGCCGTGGCGGGCGGCATGCTCTGCATCAAGGGGCTCGCCGACGTGGGCGCGCTTGCAAGTTACCTGGTCTTTGTACGCCAGGCGGCCATGCCCATCAACCAGTTTACGCAGCTGGGCAACTTCTTGCTCAATGCGTTGGCCGGCGCCGAGCGCTTGTTTGCCGCGATGGACCTTGAGCCCGAGGTGGACGAGGGCCGCGTGGAACTGGTGCAGACGGGCGATGCCGCGTGGGCGTGGAAGATTCCCGAGGGCCAGGGCGTGGGCGCGTACGGGCACCTGCATGATGTGGCTGCCGTTGATGAGTCGGGCCGCGCGGTGGCTGCCGACGGCACCGAGCTCACGTGCGGCTTGGTCCCGCTTGCCGGCGACGTGCGCTTCCATGCCGTGGACTTTTCCTACGTGCCGGGCACCCGTGTGCTTACGGATCTCAACCTGTTTGCCAAGCCGGGGCAAAAGATCGCCTTTGTGGGCTCCACGGGCGCCGGCAAGACGACCATCACCAACCTCATCAACCGCTTCTACGAGGTCGATGACGGCGAGATTACGTACGACGGCATTGACGTCAAGCACATCGCCAAGGCCAGTCTGCGCGGGTCGCTCGGCATTGTGCTGCAGGATACGCACCTGTTTAGCGGCACCATTGCGCAGAACATCCGCTTTGGCAAGCTCGACGCGACCGACGAGGAGGTGCGCGCCGCCGCCGAGGCCGCCTGCGCCGACTCGTTTATCCGCCGCCTGCCGCAAGGCTACGACACGCCGGTCACGGCCGACGGCGCCAACCTGTCGCAGGGTCAGCGTCAGCTGCTCGCC
>CABRZN010000001.1 GCA_902475445.1 uncultured Collinsella sp. | reverse complement strand
GTCGCGGGTTCGAGCCCCGTTGTCCGCTCCATTGCATTTCCGGACCGTTTAGGCGGTCCTTTTTCGGCGAAGTGGCCAAGTGGTAAGGCAGAGGCCTGCAAAGCCTTTACCCCCGGTTCGAATCCGGGCTTCGCCTCCAGGCAACATCCGGGCGCTCCGGCGCCCGTTTTGTTTTACATATGCGGACATGGCTCAGTTGGTAGAGCACAACCTTGCCAAGGTTGGGGTCGCGGGTTCGAGCCCCGTTGTCCGCTCCAAGCACAACAGCCCGGCTACTACGGTAGCCGGGCTTTTTCGTACCCATCGCCTGGGCTCGAACCCGAGAGGGGGCGAGTGTTTTGGGGCGTGGCTGTGGTGTTATTTGCCGCGAATGTTAGCTTTGAGCGTATCATCGTGGGCATCTCGCAAAACCTCGTTGCAAGGGAGGCGCACCCCATGGCTACAGAAAAGTCCTCTTCGCGCTCATGGATGTCCGATGCCGCGATTTATCAAATCTACCCGCGCTCGTTTAAGGATTCGACTGGTTCGGGTCTGGGCGATATCGCGGGCATTACCCAGCAGATGGACTATCTTGAGCGGCTGGGTATCGAGGCCATCTGGCTGAGCCCGTTTTACCCATCGCCTCTTGTCGATGGC
This sequence comes from uncultured Collinsella sp., assembly GCA_902475445.1. GTDB lineage: Bacteria > Actinomycetota > Coriobacteriia > Coriobacteriales > Coriobacteriaceae > Collinsella. Next base: position 56,759 of record CABRZN010000001.1, on the reverse strand, counting down.
GGCTATGATGTGGCGGACTACTGCGATGTCGACCCACGTCTCGGCTCGCTTGACGACTTCGATGACATGATCGCTGCGGCTCACGCGCACGGCATCAAGGTCATCGTCGACATCGTGCCCAACCATTCGTCCAACCAGCACCCCTGGTTCAAAGCCGCTCTTGCCGCCGGCCCCGGATCGCCCGAGCGCGCCCGTTATATCTTCCGCGATGGTCGCGGCGAGCACGGCGAGCTGCCTCCCACCAATTGGAATGCCAACTTTGGCGGCCCCGCATGGACGCGTGTTGCGGACGGTCAGTGGTATCTGCACATGTTTACGCCCGAGCAGCCGGACTTTGACTGGTCATGCCCTGAGGTTCACGCGCTCTTTTGCGACGTCCTGGCGTTTTGGAGCGATCGAGGCGTCGACGGCTTTCGCATTGATGTGGCGCAGGGTCTCGCCAAGGATCTCGACCGCGATGACCTCGACCGGTGGCATCTCGCCGAGGGCGATGACATGGTTGACGACGGCACCCATCCGCTGTGGGACCGCAATGAGGTCCACGAGATCTATCGCGAGTGGCGCCGCGTGTTCGACCGCTATAATCCGCCGCGCAGTGCCGTTGCCGAGGCGTGGGTGCTGCCCGAGCGCCAGTATCTCTACGCGCGTCCCAGCGAGCTTGGCCAGACATTCAACTTTGAGTTTGCCAAGGCCACTTGGACCTATGATGACATGCACACTGCAATCGAGAAGGGCTTGAAGGCAGCCGTCGAATCCGATTCCGCCTCGACCTGGGTACTTTCCAACCACGACGTGCCGCGCGTGGCGACACGCTATGCCCTGCCGCAAATCAAGGCGACGCGCTACCACCAGATTGCGCTCGACTGGCTCTTGCGCGACGGGTCGTCTTATGACGAGGACCGTGAACTCGGCGAGCGCCGCGCGCGGGCGGCCCTTTTGCTTGAACTGGCGCTTCCGGGCTCGGCATACGTGTATCAGGGTGAGGAGCTCGGCCTTTTTGAGGTGGCTGACATCCCGTGGGCTGCACTCGAAGATCCTACTGCGACCAATACGCGCGGACCGAAGCGTGAGAAGGGGCGCGACGGTTGCCGTGTGCCCCTGCCGTGGGTGGCGGCGGACGATCCCGCGCAGGGCGGATCGTTTGGGTTTTCGCCGGCGGACGCCGATGCGGCGCCCCATCTGCCGCAACCTGCATGGTTTTCCGATTACGCTGCCGATAGGGAAGAAGCGGACCCGACATCGATGCTTGCGCTCTATCGTGACGCCCTCTGGCTTCGGCGCAAGCTGCGCGGTTGCGCCAACGATCTTGCGTGGCTCGATCTTGACGGGCGCACCGGTCTTGCGGATGGTGCCGAGGGCGCTGAGGGCGGCGTCATCGCCTATCGCCGCGACAACGGCTGGGCGTGTGTGACGAACTTCGGCGCAGCACCCGTGGAGCTGCCGGCGGGCAGGGTCCTGCTCACCTCATCACCGCTTGCAGACGGCAGGCTCGCGCAGGACAGCTCTGCCTGGATCATGCTCGGTGAGATGTAGGGGTCTCTTGCGGCGAGATTGCGTTTGCCCGCGCCTTCCGTGGTGGCTGATGTCTTCGCGAGGTTTGCGAGGGCGTTGCAAAACTTTTTAAAAAAAGTTCTTGCATTTGGGTGGATCATCCCGTATATTAAATCCTCGCAGGCGGACATGGCTCAGTTGGTAGAGCACAACCTTGCCAAGGTTGGGGTCGCGGGTTCGAGCCCCGTTGTCCGCTCCATTTGGGCGTTTAGCTCAGGGGGAGAGCGCTTCCCTGACACGGAAGAGGTCAGAAGTTCAAATCTTCTAACGCCCACCAAATGTTCGCAGCTCAGAGGCTATGTCCTCTGGGCTGTTTTATTTTGCTACCAAGCACGCCGTCAAATATGCCACCAAATATTGATCCAAGGTCCCCGTAGAGGTGCCGGCAGATTGCATACGTCCTGGCCGACCGTGACCGCAACATGTTGGTCAAGCATAATCTTTTAGATTCTTTTGGCGTGAGCGGCTTGGTTTTGGTAGGATTTGTCAGCGGCTTGACTAAGGGGGTTTTATAACTGCCATGCAGGTAGCCGTGTTGGTAACGTTTTACCGACTTCCCAAGAACCCCTCATTTTTAATGTGTCTGCAAAATGACTAATTGCTTTGACCTGCTGAAACACTATATGTTGTGTTTGACCTAAAAAAAGAATACAGGATATAGATGCCTCTTTGTCGTATGATAGATGGCGGACAGAGAACGAGAACCTTATTCGCCCCATTTGGATAGATCTTCGAGCCCCTTGATTGGCTGCGAGGATTGTCCGCATGAGGGCCTATGGTTATCGAGAACACAGATTGCGCGACGGCGCCGCAAGACAGGGGCAAGCCCTGCCGGGCATCGTTTGGCTCTGAAGCGCAATACGATTTCGACGCGAAAGAGGCAAGAGGATGAAGATCATCAAGCGCAGCGGCACCGAGGTTGTCTTTGACATCGATAAGATCGTCAATGCCATCCGCGCCGCAAACTTGGAGGTCGAGGAGAGCTCTCGTCTTACCGACCGCCAGGTGGTTTACGCGGCACAAAACGTCGCCGAGGCATGCGAGAACGCGGGCCACACCGTTTCGGTCGAGGAGATCCAGGATTTGGTCGAGGACGAGATCATGCGTCTCGACTGCTACGAGGTTGCTCGCCACTACATCATCTATCGCTATGTTCAGAGCCTGAAGCGCCAGAAGAACACGACCGACGACAAGATTTTGTCGCTGATCGAGTGCAATAACGAAGAGGTCAAGCAGGAGAACTCTAACAAGAACCCGACCGTCAATTCCGTCCAGCGTGACTATATGGCCGGCGAGATTTCCAAGGACCTGACTCAGCGTGTGCTGCTGCCCCAGGAGATCGTGGATGCCCACAATGAGGGCCTGATCCACTTCCACGATTCCGACTACTTTGCCCAGCACATGCATAACTGCGACCTGGTGAACCTGGAGGACATGCTCCAGAACGGCACCGTTATCTCGGGCACGCTGATCGAGAAGCCGCACAGCTTCTCGACTGCCTGCAACATCGCGACGCAGATTATCGCCCAGGTTGCTTCCTCCCAGTACGGCGGCCAGTCTATTTCGCTGACCCATCTCGCCCCCTTTGTTGAGGTGAGCCGTCAAAAGATTCGCGGCGAGGTTGCCCGCGAGCTCGAGGAGCTCGGTGTTTCGGCATCTGCCGAAAAGGTCCGTGAGGTCGTTGAGGACCGTCTGCGTGACGAGATCCGTCGCGGCGTCCAGACGATTCAGTATCAGGTCGTGACCCTTATGACCACAAACGGCCAGGCGCCGTTTGTGACGGTCTTTATGTATCTCAACGAGGCTCGCTCAGCGCAGGAGAAGCACGACCTTGCCATGATCGTGGAGGAGACGCTTCGTCAGCGCTATGAGGGCGTTAAGAACGAAGCCGGTGTGTGGATTACCCCGGCATTCCCCAAGCTTATCTATGTACTCGAGGACGATAACGTTCACGAGAATTCCCCGTACTTCTACCTGACCCAGCTGGCTGCCAAGTGCACCGCCAAGCGCATGGTGCCCGACTACATCTCCGAGAAGAAGATGCGCGAGCTCAAGCTGTCTAAGGGCGAGACCGCCGGCAACGGCGATTGCTACACCTGCATGGGTTGCCGTAGTTTCCTGACGCCCGACCGTTCGGGCAACGGCTTTAACAATGTCGCCAACGCGCTGAACTATGACCCGACCAAGCCTAAGTACTATGGTCGCTTTAACCAGGGTGTTGTGACCATCAACCTGCCCGATGTCGCGCTGAGCTCGCATCAGGACATGGACAAGTTCTGGAAGATCTTCGATGAGCGCCTTGAGCTGTGCCATCGTGCCCTGCTGTGCCGTCATGAGCGCCTGATGGGCACGCTTTCGGATGCCGCACCGATTCTGTGGCAGTACGGCGCCCTGGCGCGTCTGAAGAAGGGCGAGACGATCGATAAGCTGCTCGTGGGCGGCTATTCCACCATCAGCCTGGGATATGCCGGCCTGTATGAGTGCGTCAAGTACATGACGGGCCACAGCCACACCGAGAAGGAGGGCACGCCCTTTGCCATGGCCGTCATGCAGCGCATGAACGACAAGTGCGCCGAGTGGAAGGCCGAAAGCGATATTGACTTCTCGCTGTACGGTACCCCGCTGGAGTCGACGACCTACAAGTTCGCCAAGTGCCTGCAGCGTCGTTTTGGCATCATCCCGGGCGTGACGGACAAGGGCTATATCACCAACAGCTACCACGTCCATGTATCCGAGGAGATCGACGCCTTCGATAAGCTCAAGTTCGAGGGCATGTTCCAGCAGCTTTCGCCGGGCGGCGCCATCTCCTACGTCGAGGTTCCCAATATGCAGGATAACCTCAAGGCTGTCATTCGCGTGATGCAGTACATCTATGACAACATCATGTACGCCGAGCTCAACACTAAGAGCGACTACTGCCAGGTGTGTGGCTACGACGGCGAGATCAAGATTGTCGAGGATGACGGCAAGCTGGTGTGGGAGTGCCCCAGCTGCGGCAACCGCGACCAGGAGAAGATGAATGTCGCCCGTCGCACGTGCGGCTACATCGGTACCCAGTTCTGGAACCAGGGTCGAACCGAGGAGATCCGCGACCGCGTGCTGCATCTCTAATAGTCATTCCAGACCGCCCCGTAGCGAGGCCCCGGACCTTTACTCGCTATTTCGGACAGTCCTGGCTCACGACGGAGGCGCCACTGGCGCCTCCTGTTCGTGCGGAACTCATATCGAGCAAAGGTCCGGGGCCTCGCTACGGGGCGGCCAAGTTGATGTAGCTGAGATGCAGCATGCGGTCTGCTCACTCCTCGAAGTTCCTAGCGGAAATAATTCGAGCTGCAGCTGCGATTTACTTGCGATGGCGGTTGAGCCGCAACCCAGTTTTTATTGGACCTCGAACCCTATGCTCGATGTTCGCTTCGTTCATTGAGTTACCCTTTGCATGAGGCCGGGACATATCGTCCCGCCCGCAGTTTCGCAGGCCGCAGGCCGAGAATGTTTGAGGACGGGATGATATGCCCCGGCCTCCCGGGAGAGTTACCTATGAACTACGCGAACATTAAGTATTTCGACATTGCTGATGGGGAAGGCGTTCGTACTTCTCTGTTTGTGAGCGGGTGCCGTCGTGGGTGCAAGAATTGCTTTAACTCTGTTGCGTGGGACTTTGCTGCGGGCGAGCCCTTTGATCGTGCCGTCGAGGACAAGATTATCGAGAGCCTCGATCATCCCTTTATTGACGGCCTGACGATTCTGGGCGGAGAGCCCATGGAACCCGAGAACCAGGCGGGGCTCGTTGAGTTTGTCGAGCGTGTTCGTGCCGCTTATCCTGCGGGGTCAGGAAAGACCATTTGGTGTTTTACCGGCGATGTGCTCGAGGAGCTTATGCCGGGAGGACGCCACCATACCGAGGTCACGGACCGTATCCTTACCTGTCTTGATATGTTGGTGGACGGTCCGTTTGTTCAGGACCTGTACGATTTTTCGCTTCGTTTTAGGGGTTCGAGCAATCAGCGTGTGATCGATATGAACGCCACGCGCGCCCGTGCCGAGCGCGAGAACGTTGCGCTTTGCGATGCTGTTGAGCTCTGGCGTGATGAGCCGGTCTATTCGACCCATACTATGTAGCTTGTGGTCGATGCCGGAGGGCGTGGTACTATAGCGCGAACGTTTAATCGGAAAAGTGAGGCCCAGATGGTCGATCAGGAAAAAGTCGAGGCCGCCATCAAGCTGTTGCTTGAGGGTATAGGCGAGGACCCAACTCGTGAGGGCCTGCTGGAGACGCCGGCGCGCGTTGCCCGTATGTATGGCGAAATTGCCGGCGGTATGGACCAGAGTGCGGAGGAGCATCTGTCCAAAACCTTTGCCGTCGCTTCGAACGATTTGGTTATCGAGCGCGACATTACGTTTTACTCGCTGTGCGAGCACCATCTACTGCCGTTTTATGGTAAGGCTGCGATCGGCTATATCCCTAACGGTCGCGTGGCGGGTCTGTCTAAGCTTGCTCGCACGGTGGAGGTCTATGCCCGCCGTCTGCAGCTGCAGGAGCAGCTGTGTGCGCAGGTTGCCGATGCCCTTATGGACTATCTTGCCCCCCAGGGGGCGATCGTGCTCATGGAGGCAGAGCATATGTGCATGACCATGCGCGGCGTGCAAAAGCCCGGCACCAAGACCGTGACGCTTGCTCGTCGCGGTGTCTTTGAGACCGATCCGGCGCTCGAGGAGCGGTTCTTTAGGATGTTGGGCCGCTAACTATGAGGGTCGTTAACGACTTTGCATCGAACACCGACGAGGGAACGCCGCGTCGCGGTTTTATGGCTTCTGGCCTGACGCCTTTTGGCGCCATGCCTCGTATTGATTACATCTGTGCCAATGGTCTGTTCCGACGTCATCTGGGCAATATCGCTCAGCTGGAATCTGGTCGCATCTTTTGTCGTCACGGCATTGACCATCTGTTGGACGTCGCCCGCATTATGTGGATCAAGAATCTTGAGGAAGAGCTCGAGTTTGACCGCGATGTCATCTACGCCACGGCACTTCTTCACGATATCGGCAAAGATGAACAGTATGAATCGGGTATATCCCATGATGTTGCAAGCGAGCGCGTCGCCGATGCCATACTCGCCAGCATGCCCGATGATGCGGCGTTTGCGCCAGCCGACGCCGCGGCCATTAAGACGGCCATCTTGGGCCATCGAAAGCTGCGCGTGAACAGCCAGCCGCTCGAGCGCCTGCTCTATGCGGCCGACAAGGCATCGCGTGCCTGCTTTGCATGTCCTGCGCGCAATGCTTGCAACTGGAGCGATGATAAAAAGAACCTGTCGATTCGCGTGTAGTTAGTTTGCGCGGTCGGGGTTCTAAACGAAGGAGACGATCGCGTTGAGTAACAAAAAACTGCCCGAGAATGCAACCAAGACTGAAGGTGCTGAGCTCGCCCGCCGTGGAAGGGGCGAAATATCCACCGCAACGGCGGTGCCTCACGTGAGCTATGACGATCTGCGCCATGCCGATCGTATTGTCATTGACGGCCTTGAGGTTTTTGCCAACCATGGCGTGTATCCCGAGGAGAACGCGCTGGGTCAGAAGTTCATCGTTTCTCTGGTGCTCTATGCCGACCTGCGCGCGGCGGGGGAGCACGATAACCTGGATGCCTCGATTGACTACGGCTCGGTGTGCCACGATGTCGATGGCTATCTGCGCGAGCATACGTTTAAGCTCATCGAGGCGGCAGCCGAGGGGACAGCCCAGATGCTGCTGCGTCGTTATCCCTCGCTGCTTGGTGTGCGCATAAAGCTCGATAAGCCGTGGGCTCCTGTTGGCCTGCCCCTGGCAAGCTGCGGCGTCGAGATCGAGCGCGTGCGCTAGTCGACGCTAGAGCTTGTTGAGGGGTGGCTGCTTGAGCCGCTGCGACAGAGCTCTATTGTTAGGGCAGTACGTGTCGAGCAGGGCGTGAAACCGCTGATTGTGGCTTGGCTCGAGCAAGTGGACGAGCTCGTGGGCGACAACCATGTCGAGGCATTCGACAGGGTAGGCGGCGAGCTCGCGCGCGATGCGAATGGCGCCGGTTTTGGGTGTGCAGGAGCCCCAACGCGTTTTCATGCTGCGCACGGAGACGCGGGCCACGGTGACGCCCATTGCGATTTCGTACGCGTGCACGATGTCGCGTAGCGCTGCGGTGACCTCGGACGCGTAGAGCTGGTCGATGTGGGCTTGGAGCTCGTCGGACGTTAGGCCGTCGAGGATTGCGTGCCGCTTGGCCTGCGGGCCTTCGTCCGATTCATCGGTACCCATAAAACTTGCGAAGGTGGCCTGTTTGGGTCGCGGTGCGGGTGATGCAAAGTTGTGATCGAGTGCATCCTGTACCGTGATGGGCTTGCCCCAAAGTGCAATGATGGACGAGGGGCTGAGCGGCTCTCGTGCCGTCGCCTGACGCTGCTCGCGCTGGGCAAGTCGGCTGATAATCCAGGCGCTGTTGCGCTTCACAAACGCTTCGATACGCTCGCGGCTGGCGCCGATCGGTGCGCTGGCGTGGACCTCGCCGCTCGATGTGACGCGTAGGTTGAAGTTCTTGACGCGCTTTTTGGTAACGACGACGGGGATGGTCGTCCCATCCGGTCGGGATGCGGAAATCGTAAACTGCTGCGTCAAAAGCGGTCCTTCAGATCGGGGACGGGCCGGCATGTCGACCGTTCGGCATGCCGGCCCGCTCAAGGGATGTGAAATTAATAACGCTCGAAGAAGGCAAGCGCGTTGTCGCTGCAGAGCTTTTGCATCACGGTCTTGCCAAAATGCTTGGAAAGCATGTTCTGGAACTCGGGCATCTTGCTGGCATCGGAGAGGAAAGCGGGCACAGTGGCACCGTCCCAGTCGCCGCCGAGCGCGATGACGTCCTCGCCGCCCAGGTCGAGCCAGTGCTCGATATGCGCCGCCAGCTGGTCGAAGGTGACGTCTGCGGCGGTCTTGTCGGTTGCGTCGTTGGAAAGGAACTCGCTGCAGTAGTTGAGGCCGACGATGCCACCCATGTCGCGAATGGCGCGGAACTGGTCGTCGGTAAGGTTGCGTTTGGCGCCGCAAACCGCACGGGAGTTGGAGTGGCTGGCGACGAAGGGACGCGTGGCGCGGGCGGCGACCTCGTCAAAGCACTCATCGTTGAGGTGGGAGACGTCGAGCACCATGCCGGCGTGCTCCATCTGCGTAAGCGCCTCGATGCCGGCGGCGGTGAGGCCGGCGTGGGTGTCGTGGCCGCTCGCGAGCGGTCCCTGCGCGTTCCAGCTGAGTGACGACATAAGCACGCCCAGGCTCTTGAGCACCTCGATCAGCGCGGGGTCCTCGGCAAAGAACGTGGCGTTTTCGATGGTGTGGATGCAGGCGACCTTGCCGTCCTTGAGCGCAGGGCGAATGTCTGCCGCGCTGCGCACGTTGACCATACGGTCGTGGTTGAGCATCGCCTGGCCGCTCATGTGCGCCATGATCTGCGCCTGGAAGCGCGCGGCGTGGGCGGTGGGAATCTCGTCGGGGACAAATGTGGCGAAGCACTGTGCCCACGGCGTGTTGCCGATCTTTGCGAGCGAGATGGCGCAGGCGTTGCCCTCGATGAGGTCGAAATCTTGCGGATGCGTTTCGTCGCCGGGGAAATAACCGTCGGTGCCGGCGGTAAAGCGCAGGTCGAGATCGAGCGTGGCCCAGCCGATGCGGTCGGCGGTGTCGCAGTGTAGGTCAAATACGGGATATGCCATGGTTCCTCCGGTTGCAGCGTTTCTTTGCAAACTGTCTTTGAATTGTATGACTAGGGTATAGTTAGCGCCATATGTTCACGGCGGCCCGCGTTGTGCGCCGCCCTTATCACGGAGGTTACCATGTCCAACCAGGGCAAGAAGGTCAAGACCCATTATCGTGGCACGCTCGACGACGGCACGCAGTTCGATAGCTCTTACGATCGTGGCGAGCCGCTGGAGTTCACCTGCGGCGCCGGTCAGATGATCAAGGGCTTCGACGCCGCCGTGGTCGACATGCAGGTGGGCGAGAAGAAGACCGTGCACATCCCGGCTGCCGATGCCTACGGCGAGCATAACCCCGAGATGGTCCTGACCTTCCCGGCCGAGCAGGTTCCCAACATCGAGCAGATCGAGAAGGGCATGAAGCTCTTCCTGTCCACGCCGAGCGGCATGCCCGTCCCCGCCGTGGTCATCGACGTGACGCCCGAGGCCGTGACGCTCGACGCCAATCACGAGCTCGCCGGCAAGGACCTCAACTTTGACATCGAGCTTGTCGAGGTCGAGGACTAGGCTATGCCCGCGAATCTGGTTTCGACAGCGTGCCTCGGAAATCTCAATGATCCGTCCTATGAGCTTCTGCTTCGCCGGGAGCTTGGCGGTGTTTTTGAGACCGATGAGCTACTGCTTGATTGGGACCAAGCCGATGCCCGCACATTTGTGGGCGTGACGGAGCTGGGGCGTACGGTCGATATTCGGCTGGGCATTGTCGACGGCGATCGTCTTGCAGATGGCGACGTACTTGCCATCGACCGCTCGGGCACGGTGCCCGTGGCGGTTGTCGTGCGCCTGCGCAGCGCTGAGGTCTATCTGGTCGAAGTCGACCGCATGGACCCTATCGCGCTTGCGCACGTGTGCTGGGAGATTGGCAACATGCATGCACCGCTCTTTCGGGGCGACTCGGATGAGTATACCGTGCGCATGTATACACCGCTGCAGCCGGTTTTGGGCCGCATGCTTCGCGCTATCGAGGGAGCTCGAATCTCGGTCGTTTCATGCGAGCTCGATGCGGGTCGACGCTTTGCGTCGAGTGCGGCGGATGTTGTCGTGAGCATGGCTCCGGACTTTACAATCGTAAAGAAGGCGCGTGATTAAGCGCCGGTGACGCGGGACGGACCTTGAGGGATGGCCATTCAAAGCCCGTCCCGCTGTTGATGAGATGCTTTGGGGGAAGCATATGGGTCTTGAGGGAATCAAGCTGATCGCCTGCGATTTGGATGGCACGCTGCTGCATCCGGGGGAGCGTGAGCCGCGTCCCGAGGCGTTTGAGCTTATCGATGAGCTGCATCGCCGTGGCGTTGTGTTTATGCCGGCAAGTGGCCGCCAATATGCGAGCCTGCGTTACCTCTTTGCGCCGGTGGCCGACGAGCTGGGCTACGTGTGCGAAAACGGCGCCCTGGTCATGAGCGAGGGACGTGCCGTGGTCAAGCGGTCTATGGGGCGCGACCTGGCCATGGATATCGCGAACGCCGTGGTTGCGTACCCCCATGCCGACGTAACCCTGTCGTGCGAGGGGCACCTCTATGCCATGAGCGGCAACGATGCGTTTGTCGATCACCTGCGTTATGAGGTCCATTGCGATGTGGCGGTAGTCGACCGTCCCGAGGACATTGACGAGGATGTCATTAAGATCGCGTTCCAGACGTCCGAGGCGGAGCAGCCGGCGGCGCTGGAGTATTTCGAGCGCCACTTTAGCGACCGGGTCGATGTCATGACATCGGGAACCGAATGGACGGACTTTATCGGGTTTGGTTCGGGCAAGGGTTCCGCGCTTGCCGACTACGGTCGCGCCCTGGGGATTTCGCCCGATGAGATGATGGCGTTTGGCGACAACGAGAACGATCGCGACATGCTCAACGTCGTGGGCCATCCCTATCTGATGGAAAGCTGCAATCCTACCATGCATGGCATCAACGACCGCGTCCGCTATGTGCGTACGGTGGAAGAGGAACTGCGCCGTCTGCTCGCCGAGTAGATTTTTGGGACATGCCTACCGGCAGTCGGGGCAGAGACCCTCGAAGATGGTGTAGTGCGACATGACGTGCCAGCCGATTTGCTCGGACGCCTTGGCGTCGAGCTGGGCATCGAAGGGGAGCGGTACGTCGATGACGCGGCTGCATGAGGTGCAGATGATATGCGCATGCGGCTCGATCGTGCGATCGAAGCGGCTGCCGCCCGGCGTCTTGATGGAGAGGATCTCGCCGGCGTCGGCCAAGAGATTGAGATTGCGGTAGACCGTACCGCGGCTGATTTTGTTATCCTGCGCGCGCACGACGTTGTAGATTTCGTCGGCGGTGGGATGGTTATAACTTTGGCGCACGGCGTCAAGAACCAGCTTTCGCTGCCTGGTATTCCTTCTTTGCACCGCCATGCGCCTCGCCTCTTTTCTATCAACGGTCGTAGGTAAATGATACCGTATTTAGCACACAATACTAATAACGAGGAATGAAACTGTCTTCATTGGCAAGTGGGGCTTGGGCCTGGGCTTCTACGAGGCGAAAACGCGTTCCCATGCGCTCGTAGGAGGCATGAAGCGCCTCGAGATGAGATAGGATGTTTGCCGGAGCTCCCTGTATCTCCATCTCGACCGAGCCGTCTTCCATGTTGCGCACCCAGCCGGTGAGTGCGCGTGCCTGCGCGAGGTTGGTGTTGGTAAAGCGAAAACCAACGCCCTGGACTTGCCCCGCCCAGCGCAGGAAATAGCGCAGGGGAGTGTCTTGAGTGGCCTCGTCGCTTGCGAGCACAGTAAGCCTGCGGCGCAACTCGAGCTCGATGTTTGATGGTTTTTGAGGCTCTCGACTGCCGCCGGTGACGCTGGAGAAGAACGCATCGAAGAAGCCCATCGCTAGGCCTGCTTGCCTGCGTCGGACGGGAAGGTAATGCCGGCCTGCTGGCGCACGGCATCCATGATGCGCAATGAGACGAGCGTGACATCGCGGTAGTGGCCAAGTTCGTGACGTCCCGCCGGGGTCTCCCAAATCTCTTCCTTAACGTTATCGATGCCGCCGATGGCGGTGATAAAGTCTGTGAGTTCGTATTCCATAGTGTTGCTCGATTTGGGCAGGTCGAGCACGCGGCCGTTGTCGCCCTGTTCGCGCGGTGCCTCGGTCGCCGAGCCGCGTACGACATCGCCGCGATAGTCGATGCGGACATTGCGGGGCGTGGACAGATGGTCGATCTGGATAGTGCCACGCTCGCCTTCGATCTGCGAGGGTAGCAGGTCATTCGTTATTTTGGAGTGCGCGAGCTCGACGGAGATACGGCCACCGCCGTAGCTGGCGAGGATGGAACCGCAGCCGTCGATGGGGCCGTGCGTGAGCTGTCGCGTGGCGGGGTCGAGCAGAGTAGCCATGCTCGTAAGGCCGGAGGGCATGCCGAAAATCTCGACCATGGGCTCGACGGTGTAGACGCCAATGTCCATGAGGGAACCCGATGCCATATTGCAGTCGAAGATATTGGTGGCGCGTCCCGCGAGAATCTCGTTGTAGCGCGAGGAATATTTGCCAAAGCGCAATGAGGCGCGGCGGATGGGGGCGATCTCGCCCAGGGCGTCCTCGATGGCGTGGAAGGCGGGGTCGTGGAGGGGACGCATGGCCTCGAGGGCCACGACACCTGCTGCCTCGGCAGCGCGGAAGACTTCCAGCGCCTGCGCTTCGGTGGCGCAGAAGGGCTTCTCGACGATGACGTGCTTGCCACCGGCGATGCAGACAAGGGCCTGCTCGTAGTGAAGTGCGTTAGGGCTGCCGATATAGACGGCGTCGACGTCGGCAGCTGCCGCGAGCTCATCGAGTGAAGTAAAGTTTCGCTCGCCACCGCGCTCGGCGGTAAAGGCGGCACCGCGATTGGCATCGCGTGAAAGCGTGCCCACAAACGCGGCTTGGTCGTTGGCATTGACGACTTGGATAAAGTCGTCGGTGATCATGGATGTGCCGATGGTCGCGATGCGCAGCATACGTCCCCCTTGCGTTGTTTGGTCTACAGGATGAGTGTAGCGCGTGGGGATATAAAGCTGCGCGAAAACGCTATTACAGGTCGCTCTCGTTAAAGCCGGCGTCGATATCGAGGTTGCTGCCGTCGGCCGCCGTGGTGGCGAGCTCATCGCAGCGCTCGTTGAGCTCGTGACCGGCGTGACCCTTAACCCAGATGAAATCAACCTTGTGCTTGCTTTTGGCGGTGAGTAGGCGCTCCCACAGGTCGCGGTTCTTGACGGGTTGCTTGTTGGCGGTTTTCCAGCCGCGTTTTTTCCATCCGTCAATCCAGTGCTTGTTGAAGGCGTTGACGACGTACTGCGAATCGGAATGGACTTCGACGTCGCAGGGGCGGTTGAGTGCCTCGAGCGCCACGATAACGGCCATGAGCTCCATGCGGTTGTTGGTGGTCTTGGCGTAGCCGCGCGAAAGCTCGGAGGTGAAGGTCTTGCCGGCGGGGTTGGTGTATTTGAGCACGGCGCCGTAGCCGCCGCGTCCCGGATTTGATCGGGCCGAGCCGTCGGTATAGATGATGACCTTCACATGGTTCCTTTCGTTGGGTATGTTTCGTGCGAGTGACCATTGTAGCGCCATGCCCGCCGGGGACTAGCAATCTATGATTTCTACCCCGTCTTCCGACAGTTAGTTGGCATGGATGATGCGGTTGAGCTCATCGAGGTATTGCTGCAAGAGGGGAGAGGGCTTGCGCTCGTCGTGCATGATATAGCCTACGTGCATCGTTGGGGCGTCTGCTAACGGGATCGATGCCATACCCCATTGCATTTCATTGGAGAGGACGCCGGTCGACAGGGTGTAACCGTTCGACGTGATAAGTAAGTTAGTAAGTGTTCCGCGGTCCGAGATTCGTATGTTGCGGTCGCAAGAGATATAGCTAAAAGGTTCCTCGGCGTAATAGAAGGAGTTTGAGGTTCCCTGCTCAAAGCTGTAGCGCGTATAGGGCGTGAGGTCGGCAAGGGACAGCTGAGGGTGGCGTGCGAGCGGGTGGCGCTCGCTAACGAAGACGTGGACCGTCGCGTCGAATAGGGGATGGAAGCTTGCACGGGCATCGGCGAAGGCCTTCTGCAGAACGCGGGCGTTAAAGTCATCCAGATACAGAATGCCGATATCGCTGCGAAACGCACGGACGTCATCGATGATCTGCGATGTGGTGGTCTCGCGCATGATGAACTCGAACTTGCTGTCGCGGCAGCGCTCGACGACGTTGACAAAGGCCTCGACCGAAAAGGCGTAGTGCTGGGCGGAAATGGCGAGGCGGGCTTGCGGGGTGCCACCGTCCTCGTAGCGTGCCTCGAGCATGTCGGCCTGCTCTACGACCTGGCGCGCATAGCCCAAAAGCTCGGTGCCGTCGTTGGTGAGCGTGACGCCGCGGCTGGAGCGCGTAAAGATCTCCAGATGGAGCTCTTGTTCTAGGCTTTTGACGGCGTTTGAGATGTTGGACTGAGCGGTATAGAGGCGCTGAGCTGCGGCGTTGATTGAGCCGGACTCTGCCACGGCGATAAGAAAACGAAGCTGCTGGAGGGTCATCGGTGCCCGTCCTTTCGATAGCTATCTAAAAAACCGATAACAGGTTAGCGCTTTTAAGTGATTGACCGAGCGAAACGATGCTCGTACTATTCAAAACACACAAAGGCGGTAGGTAATTAAGCCGACCACGGAACCGGGATGTCAAAAGGAGGACCGCATATGAACTGCTTACCAAGACGAATGCCGGGCTCCTGTTTGCGCCCGTCGGCGTGATCAGGAGACAGCGACTTACTTTTCTTACTCTTAGGTACTTACATTCGATCAAGGAGATCATCATGAGCCAGTTCATCAACAACCCCGAGCACACCTTTGGTTTCGATACCCTGCAGCTGCACGTTGGCCAGGAGAGCGCCGATCCCGCATCCGACTCCCGCGCCGTGCCTATCTACCAGACCACGAGCTATGTGTTCCGCAGCTCCCAGCACGCCGCCGATCGCTTTGGTCTTGCCGACGCCGGTAACATCTACGGCCGTCTGACCAACTCCACCCAGGGCGTCTTTGAGGACCGTATCGCCGCGCTCGAGGGTGGCGTGGCAGGTCTTGCCGTCGCCTCCGGCGCTGCTGCCATCACCTATGCCCTGCAGGCACTTGCCCAGGCTGGTGACCACGTGGTGGCTCAGAAGACCATCTACGGTGGCTCCTACAACCTGCTCGAGCATACGCTCTCCCAGTTTGGCGTCGAGACCACGTTTGTCGATGCTCATAACCTGGAAGAGGTTGAGGGTGCCATCAAGGACAACACCACGGTCATCTATCTCGAGACGCTCGGCAACCCCAACTCTGACATCCCCAACATCGACGCCATCTCCGAGATCGCCAAGAAGCACGGTCTGCCGGTTGTCGTCGACAACACTTTCGGCACCCCGTATCTGTTCCGTCCGCTGGAGCATGGCGCCAACATCGTTGTCCACTCCGCAACCAAGTTCATCGGCGGCCACGGCACCTCGCTGGGCGGTGTGATCGTCGACGGCGGTAACTTCGATTGGAAGGCGAGCGGAAAGTACGCCCAGATCGCTGAGCCCAACCCCTCCTACCATGGTGTTTCGTTTGCCGAGGCTGCCGGTCCCGCCGCCTTCGCAACCTATGTCCGCGCCATCCTGCTGCGCGACGAGGGTGCCTGCATCAGCCCGTTCAACGCCTGGATCTTGCTCCAGGGCACCGAGACGCTTTCGCTGCGCGTTGACCGCCATGTCGAGAACACCAAGAAGGTCGTTGAGTTCCTTGCCGGCGACAGCCACGTTGCCAAGGTGAACCACCCGAGCCTGCCCGAGCACCCCGATCACGAGCTCTATCAGAAGTACTTCCCCCGTGGCGGCGCCTCGATCTTTACCTTTGAGATTAAGGGTGGCCAGGAGGCAGCTTGGAAGTTCATCGATCATCTGCAGGTGTTCTCGCTGCTTGCCAACGTGGCCGACGTCAAGTCGCTCGTCGTGCACCCGGCTACCACCACGCACTCCCAGCTCTCTGCCGAGGAGCTCGCCGAGCAGAACATCACGCCCTCCACGATCCGTCTTTCCATCGGTACCGAGAACGCCGAGGACATCATTTGGGATCTGAAGCAGGCCTTCGCCGCGCTGGACGAGTAGGGCGACTTGTGCAAGGACCCCTTGCGACTCGATAGGTATAACTGCATAAAATGCCTGCTCAAGGCGCCTGCGCAAGCAATGGTTGCGCAGGCGCCTTTTTTGCATAGGAAGGGCGCTATTACAGGGTTTTTAGCATGCTTTATGCATTCGAGTTGTGGAAAACTCCTGTTGAGAGGATGTGAGTTTTACGCAATTGACGTGCGCCTTTTGAGAAAAACCGCAGGTTGCGATTTGCTCGGGGTACTATGCAGCGCGATCGAATCACACGCAGCTTAAACGCAACAAAAACACACTACGGAGGTTTCCAGCTACATGAGGATCGATTCACGAAAACCGAAAGCCGCCGCCCTTTCCGCCGCTCTGACCGTGGCACTTTTGGCGGGCGCCGGCGCAACTGATGCCCACGCGGCGACACTATCCGATACGGTCGGATCAACGCCGTCCGAGGCGACGCTGGTACAGCCCGTTGATTATCGCGGCGATGGTTATGGTTCCATGCAGGAGTGGAACGCCTCGATGGAGGCCAAGCGCGATTCCCTTGAAATGCGCGCTCAGATTATCCTAAACATGTATGGTGACTATGCCACCGATGACGAGCGCGCTGTGCTGCAGGGTTGTATCGATGGTGCGGGCAGCCTTTTGACGATGGGGGAGGTCGACGCGAAGTCGACCGAGCTCGATGAGCTGCGCACTGCGCTTGAGAATGCCAAGCGCGAAGCGCTCGAGGCCGCTGCCGCCGAGGCGGAGGCTGCCGAGGCCGCCCAGGCTTCGTACTACAACGCCGGTTACACTCCGTCCTACGCGTCTGCCGCGTCCTACGCGAACGGATCGGGCCTGACGCGCTCTGCGGGTGTCAATAACTACAACGGGCGCCGTGAGACCTATTACAGCAGCAATGTGCTTTATCACTATCGCACGGGCGAATGGACTCAGGATTCTGAGGGCTTCTGGCGCGATTCCGACGGCTATTACGTTGTTGCCGCGGGTGATATGGCCCAGGGCTCGACCTTTACGGGCTCCAAGGGTGATTGCAAGGTCTATGACTCCGGCTGCGCTGCCGGAACCACCGACTACTACACCGGTTGGTAATCTGCCATCAGAGCAAAATAGGCACATGATGGGTGGGCGTCTTTACTGGGCTTTTAGGCAACGTAAAGGCGCTCGTTTTATATTTGTATTTGGGTTAACAGAGCCCTTACCGTGGCACTACATTGGGCATATGGGCGCGGGGCACACTAAGTCATGAGAAACAAAGTCTTTCCCGTGGAGGAAGTGGTCTCATGAACGCTCGAGATATCGCTATCGCCGCCGTCGCATTGGTACTTGGCTGTCTTGGCCCTACGGCTGCGCTTGTCGCAGGCATGCAGGGCTCATGCGGGGCTGCTCCTATTGTGGTCGGCGCGCTCATCGCAGCAGCACTGCTGGGAAGTGCGGGCGTGACACTTTGCCGCGATGACGAGGACGAGATGCCGCAGGTGCGGCGCTAGCCGTTGTGAAGCTGGTTTTGCCCATAGATGAAGAAGGAAGCCGCCGCAAGGGGAGCGCCCCTTGCGGCGGCTTTGCTATTGAGGCTGTAGGCTGTAGCACGCCGGGCGCTACCAGCTGGCCTCGATTTCGCGGATGCGCGAATAGAGCCATTCGTTTTGCGGCACCTGGATGCCGTGCTTGGCCGCGAGGCGGCAGATGGTACCCGCAAATTCCTCGACCTCGGTTCTGCGTTGAGCGACGCGGTCCTGCGCCATCGAGGGCATGCCGGCGGGGTCGAGCCCCTCGATGAGATGCACCATCTGCGTTAGGTCTGCTTCGGTGAGCTCGATACCCTCGGCGTTGGCGACCGCAAGCGTCTCGCGCATGGCGGAGACAAAGCAACGACGCTGCTCGGAGCCCTGTTCCGTGGCGCTTCCGTACGTGCCGCCGTAGGCCATGCAGGTCTGGTTGATGCCGTCGTTGAGCATAAGCTTGGCCCACATGCGGTGCGCGATGTCTGCCTCGACGGTGTGGGCGATGCCGCAGCGCGTGTAGAGCTCGTCGATGGCGGCGACGGTCACGGGGTCGGTGCCGGCGGCCGCACCAAAGCGGATCTCGCCCGCATTGGTAAAGGTGAGCGCGCCGTTGAGAAACACAGCGTCCATGCCTTGGCAGATTCCGAGGACGGTGTGCTCCCAGCCAAAGCGCTCGGCAATCTTCTGCTCGCTGGTGATGCCGTTGCACAGCGAGGCGATGAGCGTATTGGGGCCCACGATGTGTTCCATAGTCTTGAGCGCCTGGTCGAGTCCGGTTGTCTTGACCGTGAGGATGACCAGATCGGCGGGTGTCGCCTCGCTGGCGCGGACGGACTTGAGTACGCAGGGCTTGCCGTTGACGGTGAGCGCATCGTTCGCATGGCGCTCAAAGCGAGCGTCGTCCATGACGTATTCGACGGCATCGTTGCCGAGTGCCTGGGCGATCATGCTGCCGTAGAGTAGCCCGACGCCACCCTTGCCGATAAAGGCGACCTTGTTGATCTGCATATGAATCATCTCCCCATATAAAAGGCGCCCGCGTAAGGGGCGCCTGATGGATTGTATGCTGCCAGGGTGATTGATGGGTGCGCGGAGCGGCTGTTATGAAAAAGAAACGTTTGCCTGGACGCTACGCTGCAGGGCAGACCGCAAAGACGCGCGCGGGATATCCAACGCCATCGCGCACCTTGGGGAAGGTGCAGAAGATGACGGCGCCCGTGGCGGGAAGCTCGTCTAGATGGTCCATGACCTCGATCTGATAGCGGTCGACCGAGAGGATGTACTGTTCGCCGGGGTAGGGGTAGGCGTCCTCACGCGTGGTCACGCTCGCCGGATCGGTGTCAGCCGGTTCGTGGCCGATGGCACCGATGTTGCGCTCTTCTACAAGCCATTTGATGGCATCGAGGTCCCAGCCGGGGTAGTGGGGTTGGCCGTCCTCGTCCTTGTTTTCGAGGTCGGCGAGCTTGGACCAGTCGGAGCGGAAGGCGACAAAGGCGTCCTCGGGAATGCGACCGTGCTCGTCCTCCCAAGCCTTGAGGTCATCGATGGTCAGGATAAAGTCGGGGTTTGCGCCGCACTCCTCGTGCTTGTCGATGACGCAGAGCGGATGCATAAACTCGATAGGTTCGATCTCGCCAAGGGAGCGGCCATCGACATGGAAGTGGCGCGGCGCGTCGACGTGGGTGCCGTACTGCGAGGCGACCGAATACTGGAAGCAACGCATGGGCGCGAGCATATCTTCGGGCGTGCCGGGCAGGTAGTCGAAGAGCTTGGTGGACTCAAATGGCTCAAAGCCAAACCAGTGCGGGGTGTCGCACGAGAGCGTATGGGTGAGGTCGACCCAGCGATAATCGGTGCTTTTGAGCTGGGATGCGAGGTTCCAAAGGTCGAGCGCGGGCATGGGTGGCTCCTTTCATCGGGCTTTTTGCTGATGTTAAAGCGGTGCCGTGACAGCTCGATTTCCGCTGCGTTACGATACGTTCTCGATTGCGATTCCACGATGTTTCGGCCGCGTGACCATTGTGTTTCGCCTTGCCGGGGCGCTGATGGCGAAGGGAGGGGCCGTGCAATACCGCGTTGACCCCAAAAGTGGTAACCGAATATCTGCTCTGGGTCTGGGCTGCATGAGGTTTCCCGGTTCGCCGGGCCATCCGGATGCGAAGACAGCCGATGCCATCATTTCCCGTGCGGTGGAACAGGGGATTAATTATCTGGATACCGCGTATCTCTATCCCGGTAACGAGGCGTGCGTGGGCGCCTCACTTGAGCGCTTGGGGCTGCGCGACCGGGTGTTGCTGGCGACCAAGTTGCCGCACGCTTCGTGCAAGTGCGCGGAGGATTTCGACCGGTTCTTCGACGAGCAACTGCGTCGCCTGCGGACCGACCATATCGACTATTACCTTATGCACAACATCACTTCGCCCGCTCAGTGGGAGCGCGTGGTGGCGTTGGGTATCGAGGACTGGATCGCGCGTCAAAAGGCGGCGGGGCGCATTCGCCAGATTGGTTTTTCGTACCACGGCAGCGCGGCTGATTTCCTGACGATGCTTGACGCATATGACTGGGATTTTTGCCAGATACAGTACAACTATGCCGGCGAGCGTTACCAAGCGGGAACGGCAGGACTCATGGCGGCTGCGGAGCGCGGGCTCGCGGTGTTTGTGATGGAACCGCTGCTGGGCGGGCGTCTGGCAGGCAAGCTGCCGCCGCGGGCCCGCGCCGTGCTCGATGGCGCTCGTGACCCGCATTTGCGCACTCCTGCCGCCTGGGGTCTTTCGTGGGTGTGGAATCATCCTCAGGTGACGATGCTGCTTTCGGGTATGACCGATACCGCGCAGGTGGATGAGAACGCGGCGTTGGCCGATCGGGCCCTGCCGGATTCGATGACAGCTACTCAGCTCGATGCCATCGCGCGTGTGTTGATGGAGTTTGAGAAATCAAACCGTGTGCCCTGCACGGGATGCGGCTACTGCATGCCGTGCCCCAAGGGCATCAATATTCCCGGCTGCTTTGCCGCCTACAACGCGAGCTATGCGCACAGCTGGTTTACAGGGCTGTCGCAATATTTTACGGCGAGCGCGGTGCGTACAAACGAGGCCAAGCTGGTGAGCAATTGCGTCAAGTGCGGCAAATGCGCGCGCCACTGCCCACAGCATATCGATATCCCCGAGCGTCTCGATGACGTGCGCCGACGCTTCCAGCCTGGACCCGTGACGGCAGTGCTTAAGGCCTTCGGCAAAACGCGCTCCTCGTGACCCTTTTATAACTTGCGGTGGAATAGTTCCTGTTTGCGGCAGAATAGGGCTTAAACAGGGACTATTCCACCGCAACTGAAGGGGGCTGTCGTGGGCCATTGGAATTCATGTGATGATTCGCGTGAGGTTCGTTGGGGCATTTTGGGCGCTGGGCACATTTCTCATCGATTTGCATCGTCGCTCAAGAAGGTCGACGGGGCACGGCTGGTGGCTGCGGCCGGTCGCACTCCTGCACATGTCGAGGAATTTTGCCGAGTGTTTTCGATCGATGCTGCGCATGGCCATGCCTCGGCCGACGATAGCGGCGATGCGGCTTATGACGCGCTGATTGCCGACCCCGATGTCGACGCAATCTACTTGGCTCTTCCGCATGGCATGCATACGCGTTGGGCCTGTCGCGCGCTGTGCGCCGGAAAGGCCGTGCTGTGCGAAAAGCCGGCCGTTTTGAGTGAGGAAGAGGCTCTCTCGATCGCCTCCACCTCTCGCGAGAGCGGCGTGCTGTTTATGGAGGCGATGAAGAATCGGTTTTGCCCGATGCGCACTCGCGTGAAAGACTTGCTTGCGTCGGGTGAGCTTGGCCGTATCGTCTCGATTGAAAGCGTGCAAAAGCTCGATTACGGCGAGTCTCCTTCGGGCTATCTGCTTGATCCGCTGCAGGGCGGCTGTCTATATGACATGGGCTGTTATGCGGTCGGTTGGTTTGAGGATTTGCTCGCGGGCGCGTGCGAGGTTTCGTCCCGTGAAGTTCGCTGGCGTGACGTATCAGGCGGCCGTGTCGATTGGGCCGACGAGATCCATATGAGCGTCGGCGGTATACCCATTCATATGGTGTGCGACGGCAAAGCAGCATATGAAAGCCGCTTAACGATTGCCTGTGAGCGGGGCTCGTTGGAAATCGAGCGTCTTCATCGCCCCGAGCTCGCCCATGTGAAGTACTCCGACGGACGAATGCTCGAAATTAATGCCCCGTTTGATGTCGATGATTTCTACGGCGAAATTCAGCATGCGACGCAGCTCGTCCAGACGGGAGAGCTTGAAAGCCCCGTTATGCCTCTTGCCGCCACGCAGCGCTGCGCGCAGATAATCGATGCGATTCGCTTGACGCTCTAGGCTGCGGTGCTGGTGCTCAAGGGGGCTCGGCGGACCTTGCCCCTGATGCCCCTTTTATATCTTGCGGTGGAATACGGTCTGTTTGCGCCAAAATAAGGCACCAATAGACCGTATTTCACCGCAACTGATGAGGGGGAGTTGGAGATGCTGACGATCGGGTGTCATCTTTCGACGACGAAGGGCTATCGGGCGATGGGGGAGACGGCGTTGTCCATTGGCGCCAATACCTTTGCGTTCTTTACGCGCAACCCGCGCGGTGGCAAGGCAAAAGACCTTGACATGGATGACGTGGCGGCTCTGCGCGAGCTTATGGCGCAAAACGACTTTGGACCGCTGGTGGCGCATGCCCCGTATACCTATAACCCCTGCTCCGCTAAGGAGCGAGCGCGCGAGTTTGCCTTGGAGGCTATGGCGGAAGATTTGCAGCGTCTGGAAGCACTGCCCGGCAACTACTACAACTTCCATCCCGGTGCGCATGTGGGACAGGGGGCAGACGCCGGCATTCAGATGATTGTCGACACGCTGTGCCAGGTGATGTTTGAGGGACAGCAGACGACGGTATTGCTTGAGACCATGGCGGGCAAGGGAACCGAGGTGGGCCGTAGCTTTGAAGAGCTGGCGCGCATTATCGAGGGCGTTGCCGCCAAGTGCCCGGAGCTGTCCGATAAGCTGGGCGTTTGTTTGGACACCTGCCATGTGAGCGATGCTGGCTACGACATCATCCATGACCTGGACGGCGTACTCGACGAGTTCGACCGCGTGGTGGGTATCGAGCGCTTGCGCGCCGTGCATATCAATGACTCCAAGAACCCCTGCGGCGCCCATAAGGATCGCCACGAGTGCATTGGCAAGGGCTACCTGGGTAGTGAAGAGTTTGGTGGCGGTATGCAGGTTATGCAGAATATTGTATCGAATAGCCGCTTGCGTGCACTTCCATTTATTTTGGAGACGCCGAACGAACTTGCAGGTTATGCAGCTGAAATCAAACTGTTAAGGTCATTGCAGCAGTAATGACTGTTGCTAAGTGGAGTATTCCATTCACGTTATGGGTTTGTTTCAATCAGTTTTCTCATTGCAGATTCGTAATTCCGGGTGCATAATAGCCAACAGTTTTTGCAGACCTCTGAATCAAACGGGGTCACTGGAAGGAGACTGATTATGAAGCTCAAGAAGCTTGGCGCGTTTGCAGCCACGGGCGCCATGGCGCTCGCTCTTGCACTGACGGGCTGTGGTTCGTCCAACGCCACCTCTGGTTCCGATGCCGGTTCCAGCAGCTCTGACAACGCGAAGGTCGAGAAGGTCGACGGCTCCAAGGAGTATGCACTCGTCAAGGACGGTACGCTCACCGTCGGCACCTCTGCCGAGTACGCTCCGTTTGAGTACAAGGATGACAACGGCGATTATCAGGGCTTTGACCTTGAGCTCATCAAGGCTATCGGCGACAAGCTGGGCCTGGATGTCGAGTATGTTAACAATGACTTTGACACGCTGGTTCCGGGCGTCGCTTCGGGCGCCAAGTATGACGTTTCCATCGCGGCTATCACCGACACGCCCGAGCGTGAGAAGGAAGTCACTTTCTCTGATTCCTACTACATGGACGATCAGGCTATCGTGACCAAGGTCGATAACACCGACATCACGGCCGACAACTACAGCGAGAAGCTCAACAACGCCGACGCTACCATCATCGTCCAGTCTGGCTCGACCGCCGAGGCCTTTGCCCAGGAGAACTTCCCCAAGGCCAAGATTGTTCCCTACAAGGACGCCACCGAGTGCTTCAGCGCCCTGCAGTCCGATAAGGGTGACGCCGTGGTGACCAACCGCTCCGTCGCCAGCCAGCTGACCGCCGAGCAGTTCAACACCTGCCAGACCATCAAGCAGATCAGCACCGGCGAGGAGTACGCCATCGCCATCAACCAGGGCAACACTAAGCTCAAGGACGACATCAACCAGGCCATCAAGGACCTGACCGATGACGGTACCGTTGACGTCCTTATGGCTAAGTACAACATCAAGTAAAATAGCTACTTGATTGCACGCGGGCCCTTTCCGTTTTGGCGGAGAGGGCCTTTGCGTTTCTTGAATGGGCGTCATCCCGCCCCGTTATGTCGGCAACTTAAACGTTAGGAGCCACCTTGTCTCGATTGAACCAAGGAGCCATGGGCAAGAGCCATCCACTGCCCTCGATGCTCCAAAAGCTGGCCTGTGCCCTGGCTGTGGCGCTCGCCCTGGTATGCGCGGGGGCCTGCGTGCCCACGACCGCCCAGGCGCTTGAGACCGCAAAGATTACCGCCCGACCCAATACCGGTTCGGGTAGCGATGTGGTCGGCGGCACCGAGACGCGCATCACTTGGGAAGTTCAGGCCGATGCCGACGAGGAGCTGAGCGGTCTTTCGCTGACGTTTGTCGACGGCACGACGTTTGGTACCGATGACACGCGATTGACGATGCTCTCGGGCGAGGACCTCATGGATCGTACGCCCATGAAGCCTACGTGCAAGGCTGACGGCCAGACGCTCAAGATCGACTTTGGCGAGACGGCGCCTGCCGGCGGCTATTTCCGCGTCGAGGTTTACGGTGTGACGTTTCCCGTCGAGGGCGGCGATGAGGCCTTTAGCGGCTCCTATACGCTCGCCGACGGTTCGACCAAGAAGATCTCCAAGATTCCGTCGGTGGAGATCAAGGGCGTGACGGCCTTCGATAACTTCCTGGCCGACCTTAAGGAGCAGCCGTGGGTCGAGGCGTGGAACTCCAATATGTTCCTGCGCCTGTTCCTGAACCCGGTCATTTTGGTCCAGAGCCTGCCGATCGTCTTCAAGGGCTTCCTTATGTCGCTTTCGATCGTGCTCGTGGCGTTTCCGCTGGCAATTCCCTTTGGCTTTGCCCTGTCGCTTATGCGCATCTCCAAGTCGCGCATCCTGCGCTGCCTCGCCGGCATCTACGTGAATATCATTCGCGGTACGCCGGCGTTCCTGCAGATCTATATCGCGTTCTTCGGTCTGCCGTTGGCCGGCGTCAAGGTGGACGACTATGTTTTGGGCGTTATCGTCATGGCCATGAACTCGTCTGCGTACCTGTGCGAGATCTTCCGTGCCGGTATTCAATCGATCCCCAAGGGCCAAAACGAGGCTGCTCGCTCTCTGGGCATGAATGCCTTCCAGACGCTGCTCTACGTTATGATTCCGCAGACGTTCCGCAATGTTTTGCCTACGCTGACCAGCGAGTTTATCTTGCTTTACAAGGATACGTCGCTGCTTGCCGCCGTGGGTGTGGTCGAAATCGTCATGAACGCCCGTACCATCGTGGCCACGACGGGCTCCATTACACCGTACGTGGTTGCCGCCCTGTTCTATCTGGTCATCACCCTGCCGCTCGCTCGCTTGGTGAGCGGTCTTGAGGCGAGGCTTTTGGGTACGACCGAGACCAAGAAGAAGCGTCCCGCTAAGAGCGCCGGACAGGTTGTCGCGACGCCTGCCGATCACATCGCCGGTCTGTAAGGAGGTCCTATCATGAGCGAAACCAATTACTCGAACGAGGTCGTCGTCAGCATTAAGAACCTCCAGAAGGCCTTTGGCGATAACGTGGTCCTGCGCGATATCGATCTGGATGTGCATAAGGGCGAGGTCGTCGTAGTTCTGGGTCCTTCGGGCTCGGGCAAGTCGACGATGCTTCGCTGCATCAATCGTCTGGAGCATCCTACGAGTGGTTCGATTGTCGTCGAGGGCGTGGATGTGTGCGCCAAGGGCGTTGACCTCAATAAGGTGCGTACGCACTTGGGCATGGTGTTTCAGCAGTTCAACCTGTTCCCGCACCTGTCGGTCAAAAAGAACGTCATGCTTGCGCAGCAAAAGGTACTCAAGCGCAGCAAGGAAGAGGCCGAGAAGATTGCCGTCGAGGAGCTGACCAAGGTCGGTCTTGCCGAGCGTATCGACTTTATGCCGAGCCAGCTCTCGGGCGGTCAGCAGCAGCGCGTTGCCATCGCCCGCGCCCTGTCGATGAACCCGCACGTCATGCTCTTTGACGAGGCCACCTCGGCGCTCGACCCCGAGCTCGTGCGCGACGTCCTGGGTGTCATGCGCGACCTGGCACGCGACGGCATGACCATGATCGTCGTGACGCACGAGATGGGCTTTGCCCGCGATGTCGCCGACCGCGTCGTCTTTATGGACGGCGGCGTCATTGTGGAAGAGGGTACGCCGAGTGAGGTCTTCGACCACCCCAAGAGCGAGCGCACCAAGGCGTTCTTGGGCAATATTTCGTAGCCGCTTTATATGACTGACATAGCAGAAAACGGGAGCTGGATGTGATCCGGCTCCCGTTTTTTGTTGGGATGCGAATGTGTTTTGGTGCAGAGCGCGTTACGGGCGGAGCTCATTGCCGCTAGGCGAGCTCGGCTCCAAGGGCGCGGCAGGCCGCCTCGCCCTCATCGTCGGGGGCGTCGTAGCAAATGACGGAATCGACGACGTTGACACCCGCCTCGTCGGCGTCGGCCTTCCAGTTGTCCATCCACTCGCCCTCGGCCCACGAATAGGAGCCAAAGAGGACGACCTTCTTGTCGCCGAGGGTCTCCTTGACCTCGTCCCACATAGGCTGAAACTCGTCATACTCAAGCTCCTCGGAGCCCATGGCGGGGCAGCCGAAGGCGAAGGCATCATATTCGGCGGCCTTGTCGGCAGAGAAGTCGGCGCAGGGGATGACCTCAGTCTCGGCCCCCGCGGACGTGGCGCTTTCGGCGACGAGGTTTGCCATGGCCTCGGTATTGCCCGTGCCGCTCCAGTAGACGACGGCGATCTTGCTCATGTTTTGTCCTTTCGGTCGTGCGGCGCTTGCCGCGGCTTGTACGTTCTATCGGGTTGCCTGGGCAAGTTGCGCCAGGCTGCAGCCCTGCTGATAGATAAAAGTGAAGTATTGGGTGCAGGCACGGTAGGCATCAAACGTCGCAAGCGCCTGCTCGACATTTGCGTAGACCTTCCAGGCCCCAAAGACCTTGTAGTTCTCGCCGCGCTGGACGATAAATTCGTGCACGTCGTCGTAGGGATATCCAAGGAAGTAGCCTATTTCGTGCGGAAACTCGCAGGTGCAGTCTTTGCTGCAGCTAGCTTGCTGGGGTAGTGCGCATCGAGTCTGGCTGCAGGCGCATTCCGCGACGTTATTGCTCGCGAGCGTGATGCGTGATGCCAAATGCGCAAGGCATGCCGAAAGGTCTCTCGTGTCGTAGCCTTCCGAGGTGAGCGCCGTTTGGACGCGAGGGTCTGCGAAATAGGTGGTGAGGCTTTTGGCTCGGTACGCGTACACGAGCGCTCCGCAGGGCCGCCAGACCAAAACACTCAGGTGGATGCCGAGCGGGTCAAGCTCGCGATTGCACTGGGCGATAACGTTGAGCAGGCGTGCTCGGCGTTCTGCAATGGTTTCGGTTGTGGTCGAGCCGTCCCCGTGGGCGTAGGTGCCTGGATAGGTAAAGAGCGATGCCGGCTTGATGCCCGCGAGCGTGGGAGAGCAGTTGCGCACGACTGCCGCCTGAAACGTTGGGATGTCTATGGTTCGAGTCACGGCGCTCCTTACGGATCTAAACTGTTAGCCTAGGAAAACTTATACACGAAAGTAAGCCATGGTCAACAAAAAAGTTTGAAGAGGGAAACTAATTGACCGAACAGACATGATTTTGGGTTAAGATGGGGACACCCCATGGGGGTATCTAGATAGTGCTACTTGAAAGGGGAGCGCATGAGTGACTTGCTCAACCCTGCGAATCTCATCGTGCTGGCCGTCATTGCCGTCGGCATGTTTTTTGGACTGCGTCGCATTGCCGCTTCGACACACGGGAAGAGTTGCTGCAGCGATGGTACGAGCGGCAAGAAGGCCAAAAAGGTTGTTGTGGTGGATGCCGATGCGTCACACTATCCCTATAGCGATGAGCTGCTCATCGGCGGCATGAACTGTGACGGCTGCGCTCAGAACGTAGCCAATGCCCTCAATGCGCTGGATGGCGTGTGGGCAACGGTGACGTATGCGGACCACACGGCACGCGTGCGCTCTAAGCAGCCGGTTGATCGTGGTGTCCTCGAGGCGGCCGTGAAAGACGCGGGCTACTACGTCATGACGCTGTAAGCGCCGCCCTGGATGCGCTTCCTTGGCTAGGCTCGTCCGCGCAGTTCGATGTCTTGGATGTCGTCGAAGTCGATGGCGATGTCTCGGAGCTTGAGGAGCTTGAAGGCGGGGAGCGCCTCGTCGAGGATGCCGGTGCGGCTGCGATAGCCGTATGTATCGTAATAGGTGACACGAACCAAGTCGCCACGTTTGAGACCCTCGAGCTTTTTAGAAAGTACGAGGGCTTTTTCTTCCGTGAGCTCACGTTTTGACTCGACGGTGATTTCCTGCTTGCGCACGAGTTCGTAGTATCCCGTGAGGGCGGCAAAGGGCATAAACTGTGCGGCGCGGTTGGCGCGCACGGCACCGTTGGCAGTGAGGTTGGGGTCGGCGGCGCGGCGTCTGCCCTCGGGGTCCGCCAGGCGCTCGAAGGCGGTCGGCGGGCGCACGGGCTGCTGCTTGGGTTTAGGCACGATGTCCTCCAACTTGGCCGTTGCGTTCGCGCGCGGTGGCGCCGGCGGTAAAGCTTAATCCCTTGACGAGCGCGTTCTTGCCGTACTTGCCTTTCACGGCCAGGACGGCGCGCGCCAGGTCGCGCTCGCGCTCATCGGCCTCGATATCGCTGAACAGATCGATGGTGGCAAATTCCTCGGGCACAAGATTGCCAAATCCCAGGTTGATGCGCTTGACCGGTCGTTTGGGATCGACCGTTTGTGCCCAAAGGTCATCGAAATACCCCATGATTTTCTTAAACGAATTAGTGCGCTCGGGCAGCTTTCGCGAGGCGTTGGAGTGCGCAAAGAGTGCGGCATAGCCACCACGCGGTTTGCCGCCATGCTCTCCCACAAAGATGCCATCGATTGCCTGCGCTTCGCGCACCAGGCGACGCCTTTCGTCATCGCGCTGGACGGGCTTGGGAGCACGGGGCGCGAGCTCGGGGCCGTCGGTCGCTGCGGGCTCGATGCCCGAGGTGCTCGAGCGCAAGTGTCCGCAGCCGTCTATATACTGCGCCGTGCCGCTGGCGTTGAGCCGGCGTATGTCGGCGCGCTCGCTCGCGTAGCCCACAAAGAGCGAGATGCTGTCGCAGACCACGTGCTTATCGACTAGATCCAACACGGCGTTGTCGACCATTTCGCGCAAGACGGTGTAGGCCTGCTCGTAGGCATAGCCCTTCGAGAGCACCTGTCCTGTGGTGGTCGAGGTCGCTTGCGGGCGATAGGCTTGGATATCGGCGATGGTTGTCGGCTCGCGCCCGAAGGCGTGGTCGATGAGATATTCGGCGTTGACGCCGAGTTCGTCGTAGAGCAGGTTCTCGTCGAGTGCGGCGACGCCCATCAGGTCGTAGACGCCGTATTTCTCGAGACGGGCCGCCACGCCGGGGCCGATGCCCCAGATGTCGGTGATGGGGCGATGGGGCCAGATCTCCTTGCGAAAGATCTCGTCGTCGAGTACGCCAATGCGGCTGGCTACGTGCTTGGCGGTGATGTCGAGCGCCACCTTGGCCTGGAATAGGTTGGGGCCGATACCGACCGTCGCCGTGATGCCGGTGCGCCCCAAGACCTCGTCGCGCAACATGCAGGCGAACCCTTCGGCATCGGTGTGATAAAGGTCCAGATAGGGCGTCACGTCGATAAAGCATTCGTCGATGGAGTAGACGTGAATGTCTTGCGGACTCACGTATTCCAGATAGATGCCGTAGATTTTCGCCGACACCTCCATGTAGTGCTGCATGCGCGGTACGGCCTTGATGCAGTCGATGCCGTCGGGAATCTCGAACAGACGGCAGCGGTTGTGTATCCCGAGGTCCTTCATAGCCTGTGTGATGGCGAGGCAGATGGTCGTGCGCCCGCGCGATTCGTCGGCAACGACCAGGCACGTAGTGAGTGGGTCGAGTCCGCGGTCGACGCACTCGACACTGGCGTAAAACGTCTTAAGGTCGATGCAGATATAGGTGTGACGCTCGTGCCCCACGCGCCCTCCCATCAAACACATGTTCTTATCGAATACCTGTTCGATAATACCTGCTCGACCGGACACCGTCAAAACCTGCCCCTTTTTGGCAGGTATGGTCGTGCGGTTGCATCGGGTTTTTAACGCAGCTCTAAAGAGCGCGAAACAGCTCGGAAAACCTCGCTTCGTAGCATGAGCCTAACGATTGATACCGCCTATACGCACGGAAGGGTTGTGGGGATAATGGTCAACTATGGGTTTGGTATGCCGACGCGCTTGGTTGCGGATGGGGATGTGGCTCGCTGGTGCGGGCGATTGGTTGCCCACTATGGCGGCACCAAGGCACTGGTCGTGCTGGGAGGCGACAAGCACACGCGTGATGAGCTCGTTTCGGCGGCGCTGGGCTCGCTCGATCGCGCCCTGCTCGAGCGCGTGCTTTTCCGCTGCGGTTTGGTCGGGGGCGACGGGGGAGACGAGCTGATCGACGAAGCCGTGGCCTTGGCGACCGACGAAGGCGTGGACTTTGTCCTGGCGATCGGCGATGCCGATACGGCCGGCTTTGCGCGCGAGCTCGCCCGTCGTATGGAGGCGCTCGATGCCGGTGAGGACGGCTTTGTGCCTTATGGATGTATCGTCTCGGAGGGCAAGGTGCCTGCCGTCGTGGGGGCCGGCGAGGTTCCCGTTTTTGCCATCATCGCGCCCGAACTGCTGGAGGGCATCGGGTCTCCTCTGCGTGAGTTGCTCGGTAGCGTCTGCGCTGCGGCCTAATATTTGGCATAAAGGGATAGGTTATTTTTGATTGGTAAAGCGTTTGACCTGCCAAATTAAACCTGTCCCTTTTTGGTCGGTTGCCGTTTGGGGGCCGATTGGCAACGCTCGCTGATTATAGTCTTGACCTGCGCTAGAATAGTGGCATCTGAATGTCCGGGCGCATGGAGGCGTGCGCCCGTATGCTGAGGAGGACTCTATGGCAACTGTTGCCGCACCTATCGATGCTACGTCGACTGCCGCTTGGAAGGCGCTCGAGGCCCATCAGGAGAAGCTCGAGGCCGAGGGTATCGACCTCAAGGCCTGGTTCGCCGCCGATGCCGAGCGCGTGAACAAGCTGAGCTTTGACGCCGGTGACCTGCACTTCGACCTGTCCAAGAACCTGGTGACTGATGAGACCGTCAAGCTGCTGTGCGATCTTGCCCGCGAGGTGAAGCTCGAGGAGCGCCGCGACGCCATGTTCTCCGGCGAGCACATCAACACCACCGAGGACCGCGCCGTCCTGCACACCGCGCTGCGCCGCCCGGCAAGCGAGAAGGGCCAGCTCATCGTCGACGGCCAGGACGTCGTCGCCGACGTGCACGAGGTTCTCGACCGCATGTATGCCTTCGCCGAGCGCGTGCGCTCCGGTGAGTGGAAGGGTGTTACCGGCAAAAAGATCGAGCACCTGGTGTCCATCGGCATCGGCGGCTCCGATCTGGGCCCGGTCATGGCCTACGAGGCCCTGCGTCCCTACGCCGACGCCGGTATTGACTGCCGCTACATCTCCAACATCGACCCCAACGATCAGGCAGAGAAGCTCAAGGGCCTCGATCCCGAGACCACGCTCGTGATTATCGTCTCCAAGACTTTCACCACGCTCGAGACCCTCACCAACGCTCGTGAGGTCAAGACCTGGATGCTCGAGCAGCTCAAGGCTCAGGGTGCCATCGACGGCTCCGATGAGCAGAACGCCGAGGCCGTGGCCAAGCACTTTGTCGCCGTTTCCACCGCACTCGAGAAGGTCGAGGCCTTCGGCATAGACCCCGCCAACGCTTTTGGTTTCTGGAACTGGGTCGGCGGCCGCTACTCTGTCGACTCCGCCGTGGGCCTGTCGCTGATCGTCGTGCTCGGCCCCGAGCGCTTCCAGCAGTTCCTTGAGGGCTTCCACGCCATCGACGAGTACTTCTGCAACACCCCGCTCGAGAACAACGCCGTCGCGCTGATGGGCCTGCTCAACGTCTGGTACGTCAACTTCTTCGGTTCCAAGAGCCACGCCGTGCTGCCGTACTGCCAGTATCTGCACCGCTTCCCGGCCTATCTGCAACAGCTCACCATGGAGTCCAACGGCAAGCACGTCCGCTGGGACGGCAGCGCTGTGACCTCCGATACCGGTGAGATCTTCTGGGGCGAGCCCGGTACCAACGGTCAGCACGCCTTCTACCAGCTGCTGCACCAGGGCACCGTGGTGGTCCCGGCCGACTTTATCGCTTTCGCCAACACTGCCAACCCCGCGACCGATAGCGGTCAGGACGTGCACGAGCTGTTCCTGGGCAACTTCCTGGCCCAGACCAAGGCGCTCGCCTTTGGTAAGACGGCCGACGAGGTTCGTGCCGAGGGCACGCCCGAGCAGATCGTCCCGGCCCGCTGCTTTGAGGGCAACCGTCCGACGACCTCGATCTTCGGCGACACGCTGACCCCGTTCGCACTCGGCGAGCTCATCGCCCTGTACGAGCACATCACGTTTGTCGAGGGCACGGTCTGGGGCATCGACTCCTACGACCAGTGGGGCGTCGAGCTGGGCAAGCAGCTTGCCAAGCAGATCACCCCGGCCTTCCACGACGACGCCGCCAAGGCCGAGCAGGACGCTTCGACCCAGGCGCTCATCGAGTTCTACCGCGCTCATCGCAAGTAGTTTTTACGGCCGAGTTGGCTTATGGCTGAAAGGGGCCCGTATCCGTTGGGATACGGGCCCCTTGCTATTTGGATAGGATGGAATGTATCGGGAGGCGCCTCGACGGGCATCGCAATCGTCGAAGGCGCGCCGTTCATGTTTGGGACAATATGACATTTTTCCCGTTGCAAACAGCGTCGCCGTGGGTGTTCTGTATGATGACTCAGGCAAGGTTGTTCAATGACAGGGAGGCATATATGGCAATCAAAGCCATCGCAATGGATATCGACGGTACGCTCACCAACGACCAAAAGGTCATCAGCCCGCGTACGTGCGAGAAGCTGCTCGCTGCGCAGGAGTCGGGCATTAAGCTCATCTTGGCTTCGGGTCGTCCTGCATGGGGGCTGCACGCCTTGGCGCAGGAGCTCGACCTTCAAAACCATGATGGTCTGCTAGTTGCCTTTAATGGCGCGCACGTGGTCGACGCTCAGACCGATGAGGTCCTTTTTGATCAGGCCATGCCGGCTGACGAACTGCACCGTCTGATTGATCACCTGCGTAATTTTGACGTGATTCCTATGATTTCGCTCGGTCGCGATTTGCACGTCGAGGACTCGTACCATTGCATGATCACGCTGCCTGACGGCTTGCGGAAGAATATCGTCAAGTATGAGCGCGATGCGTGCGATCTTAAGATTCGCGAGGTCGAGAGCCTGCATGAGGTCGTGGACACTTATCCCGTGGACAAGCTGCTGACGGCGGGCGATCCGGCCTACCTGCAGGCGCATTACGAGGAGATGTATGCGCCCTTTACCCAGACGCTTTCGGGCATGTTTACGGCCGACTGGTACTTTGAGTACACGGCGCCCGGTATCGACAAAGCCCGTGCGCTCGAGGGTGCCCTGCCCAAGCTCGGTATCGATGCCAGCGAGGTCGTCTCGTTTGGCGACGGCCAGAACGACAAGTCCATGATTGAGTGGGCCGGCACCGGTGTTGCCATGGGCAACGCCGTCGGTGAGGTTAAGGCAGTTGCCCAGATGGTAACCGCCAATAACAACGAAGACGGTATTGCAGTGGCGCTGGATAAGCTGCTGGGTTAGAATCGCCGATTAATGCATGGTTTGGGCGCCTGCTTGCGGGCGCCCTTTTGTTAGGGAGGGTGCCGTGTCCGCATTTCCGTTCGACGCCGTTATCTTTGACATGGACGGTGTCATTGTCGATACCGAGTATTACTACCTGGGCGAGACTGCCGCGTTTGCCAAGGAGCTTGGGCTTAACCTGACTCAAGAGGAGTTGAATGGGCAAGTCGGTACCTCGCATCAGTTCTTCCTGCATATGCTGGTCGATTGGTTTGAGCGCGCCGGTAAGGGGCATTTCACTGGCGAGGAAGCGTTGGTCCGTTGGGACGAGTGGGCGCATAAGCGTCCGCGCGACTATCAGGCTTTGATTAACCCAGGCGCCGTGGATACGATTCGAGAGCTGCCGCGCCGTGGCGTTCGCGTGGCGCTTGCCAGCTCGTCTCCCATGGATAGCATCGAGGAAGTGCTCAACGCGTGCGGGCTGTCGGATGCCTTTGAGTATGTGGTGAGCGGCGAGCAGTTTAAGGAGAGTAAGCCCGAGCCCGACATCTACCTGCATGCGTTGGACCTGCTGGGGCTGCCCGCGAATCGCTGCTGCTGCGTTGAGGATTCGGTGCCTGGCATCACTGCCGGCAAGCGCGCCGGTCTGACAGTCATCGCCAAGCGCGAGGAGCGCTTTGGCTTTAGTCAGGACGCCGCGGATAAGATTATCGATCAGCTGCCGGACCTGCTGGAACTCGCGTAAGAGCGCGTTAGTTGCGCGTTTTTCGGGTCCGATGAGTAAATACCCGACATTTTGGTGCGACACCTAGCATACTTTAAGCTAATGCGGGCTTAAGGACTTGTTGAATGCCCTTAAGCCCGTTTTAGACGTAATTGCGCTGGGAGAGGGTATATGCCACCGACTGAAGGGCTAACTGACGGTAAAGCAGCGATACCGCTGTACCAACAGGTCATTGATATCATTAAAAACGAAATCAACTCCGGTGCCTACAAGGCAGGTGCGCGGATACCCAACGAATTCGAATTGGCTGAGAGCTATAAAGTTGGCCGCGTTACCGTGCGACGCGCTATTGAGGAGCTCGTCCAACAGGGCTATCTAACGAAGCGACAGGGGAAAGGCACGTTTGTCAATGCCCCCAAGCTCAAGCGCAAGATTCGCCAGAAGGATGACGTCCAGAGTTTTTCGGACGCATGCCGCGCTAACGGAATGGAACCGGGGGCGTGTGTCATTTCGAGAAAGATACTGCCGGCGGATTCCACCGAAGCACAGTTCTTTGGTGTTCCCGTTGGAACTGACTTGATTTGCGTTGAGCGCGTGCGTACTGCCGATGGCGTCCCTGTCATGCTTGAGAACAACATATACGTTTACGAGGACAACGCCTATCTATCAACGGCGCCTCTATCTAACCAATCCATTTTTGAGTTCGTGCGCAACCGGACGGGGCGGACGCCTGCGTTTACCGACCCGTGCACGCTCGAGATCGCGTGCACATCGCCCGAGGTCGCTCGGTTGCTGGCGGTTCCCGTTGGCGAACCCTTGTTTTATATGGAAGCCTTCTTCTTTGATGAGCAGCGGCGGCCGTTTATCATCGGTCGTCAGCGGATCGTTGGGTCTCGCTACGTTTTTGACATCTAGGACATTGCGAATGGAGACGCCCGGTGGATCATCTCACCGGGCGTTTCCATACCGTTCACGGCGCAAACGCAACCGTTCAACCGCGTTGCGGCAATCAGTTTGAAATTATCTTGATGACGAGAAAAGCTGCTGGTAATCTATAGAACGTCATAGAACGTTTGCCTTGTGCAAACGTTGAAGCGAGATGCGATGCAGTCTCGAGTTCTTTGGAGGTATCTATGTCAGATACGAAGGCGAAGAAGACAAACAGACGTTTTAAGTTCAAATTACCGCATGTCTATACGATCATGTTCTTGCTGATCGTTGTCTTTGCGGTCCTGACTTGGATCGTTCCCTCTGGTCAGTATCAGCGCAAGACGATTTCGACAGCGGCGGGCGAGCGTGAAGTCGCCGTTGCTGGAACCTATGAACAGGTCGATAAGAACTACACCGATTCCGAGACCGGCGAGACCATCAATCTGGGTCAGGATATCTTCGCGGTCCTGCAAGCGCCCACTAAGGGCATCCAAGAGGCTGCCGACGTCGTTGCGTTCGTCTTATTGATTGGCGGATCGTTCGCAATCATCACCAAGACCAACGCTTTGAATGCCGGCATGAGCCGTGTGATTAAAAAGCTCAAGAACAAGGACATCCTCATCATTCCCATCACGATGACGTTGCTGTCCATTTGCGGCACTACGTTTGGTATGTCTGAGGAAGCCCTGCCGTTCTATGCCATCTTCATTCCCATCATGATGGGTATCGGTTATGACTCGATGACGGCATTCATCATCTGCTTCCTTGGTCCTAACCTGGGATATTGTGCTTCGACCATCGACCCGTTTAACGTCTTGATCGCACAGGGCATTATCGGCATCGAGGGCAATCCGCAACTGTGGCTGCGCGCCGTTTCTTGGGTCATCTTCACTGCCGTCGGTATCGCATGGGCCATGCGCTACGCCATGCGCGTCAAGAAAAACCCCGAGTCGTCCATTACGTACGAGGACGATAAGCTCAAGCGTATCGAGTTTTCCGTGACCGATGCCTCCATCGAGGAAGAGTTCACTATCCGTCAGAAGCTCGTGCTTATCGATTTTGCTTGCGGTATGGGCATTATCGTCTGGGGTCTTGTTACCCAGGGTTGGTACATGAATGAGATTTCCGCCGTGTTCCTTGGCATGGGCTTGCTTGCCGGTATCCTGGGCGGTCTTGACCAGCAGACGATTGCTGAGGAGTTCGTTAAAGGTCTCGCCGACTTTGCGTACGCCGCCATCGTTATTGGTATCGCTCGCGGTATTCTGGTCATCGCCGAGGGCGGCATGATCATCGACACCATTCTCCAGGCGCTCGCTACTGCGCTCGCCGGTGCACCCGCCGCCGTCTACACCACGTTTATGTATATCGTCCTTGGCCTGCTCTCTTTGCTGGTTCCCTCGAGTTCTGGCCTGGCGGCGCTCACCATGCCTGTTATGGGCCCCCTGACCGAGCTTATGGGCCTCAATCCCGAGGCAGCCGTTACCGCGCTCCAGTTTGCTAATCAGACCATCAACACCATCAGTCCCGTGGCGGGCATGACGGTCGCCGGCCTTGCCGTGGCAAAGATCTCGTTTGGCCAATGGTGGAAGACCATTTGGAAGTTCTTCATTTTCATGGTCGTCTTTGGCCTGATCGTAACGGCAATCTCTGGCATGCTTCCGGTGTAGGTGGTTGTGATGTCTGATCGTTTGACGGTCCTGACGTCTAAGAGCGTCTTTACCGGTACGGGGGACCTGCCGTTTGAAGGTTTCGTAGCGGTCCGTGGCAATCGAATTGAGGCTGTTGGCACCAAGTGTGAGGTAGCTTCGTATTTGACCCAAGCGGACGAGGTAGTTGACCTGGGCGACCGCACCGTCATGCCTGGCCTGATCGATGTGCATACCTTCTATACGGGCTGGGCGCTGCGGACGTTGGGGTCTGATCTGTCCGGCGTCGCCGATGCCAAAGAGGCCGTGTCGCTCTTGCGTGCATGGAAAGAAGATCATCCGGATTGCGCGGCGGCTTTTGGCCACAACCTACCCGAAACGCTGGCATCGGATGCCGAGAACGCAAATACGGCGGCTGTGTTTGACGATTGTTTTGGCGATATCCCTGTCGTCTGCTTTACACCGGGTGCGGAGACCTGCGTTCTCAATGCTGCCGCCAGTGCGCGATACGGCTTTACACCGCAGGCGTGCTATGCCGAGAAGATCTGGCGCATGATGAGCGATTTCCTCGCGCTGCCCGAGGTACGTGCGGGGTATTCGGACTACATGAGCATGCTTAACGAGCGCGGCGTTACCGCCATCAAGGAGATGGCGTTTGATGACTACTACGGCTTTGCCGACGAAATGGCTCGCCGTGAGGAATCTGGTGAGCTGACGGTTCGCGTCTCTATGATGTCGCAGCCGGTGGGCGCTGGTGCAAATCTGGCATATGCCCGCGAGGCACGAGAGCGCTTCCGGGGACCGTTCGTTCGTTTTTCTGGCTTCAACCGTATGACCGATCGCGGCGTATGGGTGGGGCTTGCCGAGATGATTGACCCCTATGAGGACACGGCCGATGCGGGCGCTGCCGGCAAGACGGTCGTCGAGGAGCCCGAGTGGGATCTGATTGAGAACGAGCTACGTGCAATTGATGCTGACGGCTTCCGATATTCCTTGCATTGCCAGGGAGATGGCGCCGTTCGTCGCACCGTGGCGCTCTATGCCTCGCTGCCTCGAGACGAACATGGACGGATGCTTCGCCGCCATGCGATTACCGATCTCGAGAACTCTGACCCGACCGATCTTGTCGAGTTTGGCAAGTTAGGTGGAATTTGCGAGGTCTATCCGCAGATTCTGACGCTGGACCGGCGCGAGGATTGCCTATCGATGATGCGTCGACAAATTGGCGAGACGCGACTTTTACACAGCTGGAATCGCCGCGGCATGGAAGATTCCGGATGCACGGTGTGCTGTGGTACGGATTTGCCGCTGCTGATTCCGAGCCTGGGCGAGTCAATCTACAGCGCGTGCGGCGGATACTTCGACGATGGACTGCCCGTGAATGAGGCCAACGTGCTGACGCTTGTCGAGCTCTTGCGCGCTTGGACTGCCGGGGGCGCGTACGATCTGATGCGCGAAGACGAGCTGGGTACGCTTGAGGTTGGCAAGCTTGCCGATATCTGCGTGCTCGATCGGGATGTGTTCGACCTCGATTATCGCGACGCACGCGATCTTGCGGTTGATATGACGATGTCGGACGGACAAATCGTGTTCGATCGAAATAAGGAGGCATAAGGTGTCTGAATCCAAACCGACGCTGCGCCGCGAACAGATTGCGGGCATGAATATCCACTACATCATGTGGTCGCTCGATTACTTCCTGGATGTGCAGCAGCGTTTGGGCTTTGAGTCCATTGAGCTGTGGTGTGCGGAGCCGCATGTGACGCTCGACCACACGGGCTACTTTGAGGCTGAGGTCCTGGCGAAAAAGGCTGCAGACCGTGGGCTTAGGTATCGTACTCTGTGCCCCGAGAATGTTGTCTATCCTTGGCAATACTGCGCACGCAAGCCGCTGCATGAACAGCGCAGCCTGGCGTACTTTAAGCACGGCATTGAGCTTGCCGAGGTACTTGGGTGCGACCGTATGTCCGTCAACTCGGGCTGGGGCGACTGGGACGAGGATCGCGAGGAAGCCTGGAAGCGCAGCCGCGAGCACTTGTCCATTCTGGCGGAGTATGCCGGCGAGCACGGTCTGGTGCTTACGATGGAAAGCCTGCGTCCCGAGGAGAGCAACCTTGTGACGACGGTTTCCGATGCGAAGCGCATGATTGACGAGGTCGCGAGCCCGTACTTACAGCCCATGGTTGATACAACCGCGATGGGCGTTGCAGGCGAGACGCTCGAGGACTGGTTTGCCGCCTTTGGTGATGGGGCAATTCACGAGATGCACTTTATCGACGGTGACCCGTATGGCCATCTGGTGTGGGGCGATGGCAAGCACGATATGGACGCCTTCGTCGCCACGCTCAACGCCCATGGTTTTGACGGCATGCTGGGCCAGGAAATCACGGACGGTCGTTACTACGATGACCCGGCGGCGGCAGATGCCAAGAACATGGCCGCATTCGAGAAATATCTGATTGACTAAAACAACTATCGGCCACGCAGCCAATCTCATTGATTGCGGACCAAACAAGAAAGGAACTGGATATGAACGCACACGATCTGATCAAAGAGGCAATTGCCGAGAAGGGCAAGTTCGACAGCGTCTACTGGATTGCTTGCGGTGGCTCCATGATCGATTTGATCCCGGCTCATGAGCTTCTGCAGCGCGAGGCAACCACCTTCACTTCGTATATCTATACCGCGCGTGAATTCGACATTATGCGTCCGCGCCGTCTGGGCGAGAAGTCCCTGGTCATCGCTTGTAGCCACAGTGGCAACACCCCGGAGGTCGTCGAGGGCTGCGAGATTGCCCTTGCTGCCGGCGCTACGGTGATCGCCCAGACCGACAACGCTGGATCTAAGATCGACTCCGGCAAGTGGACCACGTGGGTCTACCCGTGGGGCGAGGGTGTGCCGCAGGCCGAGGTCCCCGCTGGTATTTCGCTGTCGCTTGCGGCAGAGCTGCTCGATCAGCAGGAGGGCTACGCCGATCTTGCCGATATGTATGCCGGTATCGCCGAGATGGATAAGATTCTTCCCCCGGCACGCGAGAAGGTAAATGCCGAGCTGGGCGATCGCTTTGCCAAGCTTTGCCAGGAGCACGAGTTCTTCTATATTCTGGGCAGCGGTCCCAACTTTAGCCAGACCTACGGTTTCGCTATCTGCTCTCTTATGGAGATGCAGTGGCAGCACTGCAGCTACATCCACTCTGCCGAGTACTTCCACGGTCCCTTCGAGGCTACTCAGGATGGCGTTTTTTACTTCCTGCAGATGGGCTCCAGCGAGTGCCGTGCTATGGACGAGCGCGCCCTGGCGTTCCTTAAGACGCATACCGATACGCTGATGGTGCTCGATGCCAAGGAGTACGGTATGGAAGCCGTGCCGGCGAGCGTCCGTGCCTATCTGGACCCGGTGCTGTTCTATGCCATGAACTGCGAGCTGCGTGCTGCACGCGGCAAGGTGTTTGATCACGATCCCGATTTCCGTCGCTATATGGGTGTTGTCGAGTACTAGAAGGGACAAAGGCCATGGCATTTAACGTTAACGCGCTCGGATTTGGCGACAACGTCGTCGATCGCTACGAGCATATCCATACCATGTATCCTGGCGGCAATGCGGTGAACTTCGCCGTTTATGCCAAGAAATGCGGTGCCGCACGCTCCGCATACATGGGCATTTTTGGCAATGACGCCGCTGCCGAGCATGTCATTGCAAGCCTCGAGGATGAGGGTATCGAGCTTGACAAGTGCGAGCAGATGATTGGCGAGAACGGAGCGGCTCGCGTCACCGTTGTTGACGGTGACCGTGTCTTCCTTGGCTCCAACGAGGGCGGTATCCGTGGCGATGCGCGCTATGTCCTCGATCGCTTTGACCTTTCGTACATGAAGCAGTTCGATGTGGTTCATTCGGGCAACTATTGCTTTACCGAGCGCGAGCTGCCCAAGCTGAAGGCTGCGGGCGTCACGGTCTCTTTTGACTTTTAGGACGACTCCACCGACGAGTACTACGAGCAGATTGCGCCCTACGTCGATTTCGCTTTCTTTAGTGCGGCGGATGCCGCGAGTGAGGACGAGATTCGCGAGCGTCTGGCATGGGTGAAGGGCTTGGGTCCGCGTTTTGTGTCGGCTACGGCGGGCGCCGAGGGCTGCATTGCTTACGACGGCGAGCGTTATTACCGCCAGCTGGCTAAACCGGTAACGGACATGAAGGACACCATGGGGGCGGGCGACTCGTTCCTCACCTCGTTTTTGATGTGCTATCTCGATTCCGCCAAGCGTGGTGAAGATGGCGCCGAGGCCATCGAGCGTGCGCTCGACTTTGCTGCCGGGTTTGCCTCGACCGTGTGCGGCATGGAAGGTTCTTGGGGCCACGGAGCACCAATCGTCGAATAGCTTAAGAAAGCGTACGGCGTCTGGCTATGAGGCTTTGGACGGCCGATGCAAAACAATAAGCGAAACGCGAAAAGGGGGCTCGCCATGTGGTGGGTCCCCTTTTGAACATTGGAGAAGACCATGGGTATTAAAGCGTGCGCGGCTGGTTTTTGCTGTGCGGACGTCTATCAAAACATCGGCGTGTTCTATCCGACTGGTAATGGCATTGACTGGGGTATCCATCTTGCACGAATGGGAGTTTCGGTATCCGCCGTGTCGGTTGTCGGCAAGGACGAGTACGGAGACAAGATGAGAGAGGCGCTGGCCGCTGAGGGGTTCGATATCTCACATCTGCGGGTGGAGGATGGCGACACCTCGGTGATGCTCATGGCATTGAAAGACGGCGTCGATCGCGTGCATCTCGAGGCAATCGATGGTGTTATGGAGACATATCGACCGAATGAAGATGACCGGGCGTTTATCCTAGAGCATGACATCATTCATACCGACCTGTTTGGCAATTGTTTGGACCTCCTGCCCGAATGGCATGATGCGGGCAAGACGGTGGTTATGGACTTCTCGGTGTTCAGCCAGGATCCCGAATATGCCTGCGAGGCTCATTTTCCTTACGTAGACTATGCGTTTATGTCGTTTGAAGAGGACACTCCGGAGCTGCGTGATTGGGTACGTCACGTACAGAAGTTGGGGCCGCGGGCGGCAGTTGCCACGCTTGGCGAGAAGGGAAGCATTGCCTTTGACGGCGAACGCTTCTATGAGTGCGGGATCGTACCGGCGGAGAAGGTCGTTAACACCGTGGGCGCCGGTGACTCGTATATCGCCGGGTTTACCAAGGGCGTGATTGATGGCCTTGATATTCCGGCGTGTATGAAGGCGGGCGCCGAGCTTTCGTCCCGCGTCATCGGCTCTTTTGAGCCGTACTAGGGTCAAATGCTTGGAAAGGAGTGCGAAATGGTTATCGACATGTTGGTCCAGCCCATGCTCTACGGCGAGATCTATACGCCGGGTGATGAGCCTGATGGATTCGGTTTTTGGTCACGAGAATTTGGTATGGGGCATATGGGCCCCATGGATTGGGATGAGCTTCAAGTCGAGATGGACGTCTGCGATGTGCAGAAGAGCGTGCTCATGCCGCTCGATGTAACCACGGCATGCGGAGGGCATTTTGGCACCAATGGCCAGATTGCCATGCTGGTTGCCGCGCATCCCGATCGTCTGTGGGGATTTGCGAGCGTAGATCCGCAGGTGAGCGGTGCCGCAGACGAATTGGGGCGCGCCTTTACCGAGTTGGGGGCAAAGGGGCTTTGCCTGCATCCGGCAAAGCAGGGTTTTGCTCCCGATGATGCCGTGGCCGAGCCGCTTTACGAGCTGTGCGAGCGCTATAACAAGCCGGTGGTTTTCCATGCCGGTATGTCTTGGGAGCCGGGCGCAGAGCTCTCGCGCAGTAATCCGCTTGTATTTGAGCACACAATCGCAACGCATCCAAATGTGCGTTTTAGTTTGACCCACTTTGGCTGGCCCTGGGTGCGCGAGACCGTGGCGATGCTGCTCAAGTATCCCAACTGCTACACGGACACCTCTATCACTTACATCGATTCGCCCGAGGAGATGATGCAGCGTCTTTTCACGGTCGATATGGGGTCACTGTGGTATGAGCGCGCGCTATCGCATCAAGTGATGTTCGCCAGCAATACGCCGCGCTTCCGTGCGTTCAAACTCAAACGGGCGCTCGATACCGTGTCCATGCGCGATGATGCGCGAGAAAGGCTCTACTGGGGTAATGCCCTGCGTTTTCTTGAAGGGGATGAGTGAACATGGTGGCGCTCGAGACATTGAGCTATCTATCGACTGCTCCGGACCAGTTCATCGATATTACCGAAGACGTGCACGCTGCCATTGAACGCAGCTCGGTGACGAATGGCTTGGCAGCGATTATTTTGTCGCATACGACCTGTGGAATCGTGGTAAACGAGGGGCTGCCCTGCGTGGAGACGGATCTTATGGAGACGCTTGATCGCATCGCCCCGCTAGATGCCCCCTATGCGCATGCACACTTCCTGCCGAGCTATGGAGCCACCGGCAACAACTCCTGTGGGCATATCAAGAGCATGATTTGTGGAAACAGCTGCTTCTTTCCCGTCCAAGATGGCCACATCGTGTGTGGAGGTGCCCAGAACATCTATCTTGCGGAGTTTGACGGTCCGCAGAAGCGAAAAGTGTACGTCGAGGTGCTGGGGGAATAACGTTCCTGCAATAATGAACTGCACCCCAAAACTTGGACGGCTTAAATAAGAACTACGCCGCAAGGGACTGGCTCCGGAACTCCTCCGGGGTCAGTCCCTTCAGTTTAGTCTGCGTCCTCTGCCAGGTGATCCGTTGTATTATCCGGGCGGAAGCGTGTCGCAAGTCGTGGAAGCCGCCAAGCGCAGTTCACGCGCTGCATTTTTTGCGGTGCCTGGGCCGGTGATCTCGGGCTGATTGACCGAGATTTCACTCACACCATGCGTCACAAGGCGGCGCTGCGCTTGGACGACCTCAAGCTTTTTCACTTCATTACGAGCGAGGGAGGGGGGTTATCTCAACGACCGTACGACTGCGGACATTGCCGATTCGCTTCTCTTTAATTGCTTACCGGATGCGATGGTCATCGGCGGTTCGGCTGCCGATCGGGGCGCTTCGGGCGAGCTTGCCGATGAGGTCTGCGAGCGTCGCAGCGTGCGGCTGAGGCGACGGGGCTCGCGGCAGGGACACCTGTCTTAGTGGGAACGGGCGACTCTGGTGCTGAGGCCATTTCGACGGGTGTATTCCGTCCCGGCGATATGATGGTTCAGTTGGGGAGCACGGCGTATTTCATCTACCTAGCTGATCATATGGTCGATGATGCTCGCCTGTGGCCAGGGACGTTTATCATTC
Source organism: uncultured Collinsella sp. (assembly GCA_902475445.1). Lineage (GTDB taxonomy): Bacteria > Actinomycetota > Coriobacteriia > Coriobacteriales > Coriobacteriaceae > Collinsella. Next base: position 12,137 of record CABRZN010000001.1, on the reverse strand, counting down.
CCGGAACTTACGGGATCTGCGCGGGGACCAATACAGCGGGTGCACTCACATCGTGGCTGCGCCAAGAGCTGTATCGCGACGCCGTAGAGGCCGAGGGCCACGGTGGCCCCGATGCATATTCGGTTATGGCGCATGATGCCGCCGATGTGGCGCCGGGTGCCGATGGGCTCCTGTGTCTGCCGTACTTTGCGGGGGAGCGTACTCCGCTCAACGATCCCGAGGCGCGTGGCGTCTTCTTTGGCCTGACCGGAAGGCATACGCGAGCCCATATGGTTCGCGCCGCCTTGGAAGGCGTCGCGTATACCGTTGCATCCCATGTCGACATTATCGAGCGAGAGCATGGACTGCCAATTGGGCGCATTATGCTTGTCGGAGGTGGAACCAAGAATCCAATTTGGATGCAAGCTATCGCCGACGTATGCGGGCGCGAGGTCTCGGTTGCCAAGGTTACGGTGGGCGCATGCTTCGGTGATGCCATTATGGCAGCTCTCGCAGGTGGCGCCTATGCATCATGGGATGAACTCGCCCGAGTCCTTGGCGTTGCGCAAACAATCGTGCCCGATATGACTGCCCACGAGCTATATGCGTCGCGCCGTCATATCTTTGACGAATTGTATACACGCAACCGTGATCTCATGCACGAATTGGTGTAATGCCGCCGAACTGTACCGCCTTCCAATAGGGACTGCGTTGTGCGATTCGCATGTCCCTTGGCATTTTTGCCCACAGGGGTTAGCGAAGGTCAAAAACAGAGCGCGCATTTGCTAAAACTGCCGATTCGATGCGCTTTATGTCACATTTTTTGAGCGAGGCGATGCGTTCTGAGGTCCTTGTGAGCGATCTGATGAGCGATTGCGCGCTTGTTTCTGTGTTTGGCTCGGCCGGCGCATCGGTCTCGAGCAGTAGACGGTCGAGTGGAATCTGTCGTGCGTATTCGCGTCCTCGTTTAGATGCGAGCATCCGCTCGTTCACGGAAAAATAGCAGCCTGCGTTTCGCGCGCGGACGAACTCGTTCGAGGTACCGCTAAACCAGTGGAAGATGATGGCGGGGGAGTCGGGGCTTGGGGCGAGCAATTCATGTGACCCGAGGACGTCCAGCACGGTTCCTGTCGAACGAACGACGTGAATTGATATCACGCGCCCGGCAAGAGGGTGCTGCACGAGTGTATCGCAGAGCCGGTCAAATGCCTGTACTTGTAGCGGCTCGCTTCCGGCAAAACGAGCGGAAAAGTCGAGCCCGACCTCGCCGATCAAGCGTTCTTGTGCAGCGACTTCGCAAAGCAGATTGATTTCAGCGTTGCCACATCGTCCGTCGGCGAGCCACCAGGGATGGAGGCCGATGCCGGCAAAGATATTTGAACGGCCGCAGGCGCGCTTCTTGGCGCGTGCAAAGTCGTGCGGATCGACGCCGCAGTCAAATAGAATCAGGCCCAGCGCCGTTGCCTCATCGGCAACGGCGTCCGGGTGAGCCATTAAATCAAGATGGCAGTGTGCATCAAATAACCGGGGCTCCATCTCGGCGCGCTCCGCTAGTCTAGGCGCTGGCCATCGGAGCGTACGCGTTCGGTGCCGCGCCCACTGATCTGGCGGATAACCTCGCCGGCAATCATCTGACCCATGATGGGCGGCATAAAACTGGCAGTTCCCAGCTCGGTGCGCTCGTGGATGTTGGAAGGGTCGCGGGGCTGTGTCTTAACCGATTCCTCGCAGCTAAACAGTACATGTAGGCTCTTGATTCCGCGCTTCTTACATTCTTTGCGCATAATGCGGCTCATGGGGTCACGTACCGTATCGAAGATGTTGGCAAAGCGCAGGCACTCGGGATGGAGCTTGTTGGCCCCGCCCATGGAACTAACCAAACGAATGCCGTGGTCCTGAGCATATTTGGCAATGGTGAGCTTGGCCGAGATGGTGTCGATGGCGTCGACGACGTAGTCGAGCTTGCCGCCCGTCTGCTCCAAAACGCTCGCGAAGAAATCATCGATGTTGTCGCTCAGCAGGTATTCGGTACGTTTGATAACGGTGGCGGCAGGATTGATATCGTGGATCATGGCTTCCATAACATCGACCTTGCGCTTGCCGATGGTGCTGTGAAAGGCGATGGCCTGGCGATTGATATTGCTGGGCGCGATGATGTCCTTGTCCAGAATTACAAAATGACCAATGCCGCCGCGGGCGAGTGCCTCGCAGCAGTTGGAGCCCACACCTCCGCAGCCGAGTACCAGCACCGTGGCATCGGCGAGCTTGTCGAGTGCCTCGCGGCCCATGATGATCTCGAGCTTGGCATCGCGCGTCTCGATGGGGGCTGCGGCTGTGGTTTCGGTCATAGACATCCTCCGATGGGGAAGCGAATCGTGTTTTAGCTATCGCCATTATAGGTATTATCGCGATTCCATTTGAGCCCTAGGGGCTTGTTGAAATGAGGCAGTGATTCGCATAAGATGAAGCAGATGGCACCCGTTGCAGCGGGTTGGCCAGCTGCCAAACACGTTTGTAGCGTGAGAAGTGGCCGTCTTCGCATTACGCGGGGGCGGCTATTTCATTCGACCTCCAATGTGGATGCCGAGCCCCACAGCCGCGATTACAAGCAACAACAACGTCAGGACATCGTTAATACTCATAGTCCATCTCCTTCTTGGGAAGAGGGAGCTGGCCCATCTGCTTCTGGACCCATTGTATCTAAAAACGAACGAATGTTCTATATATAACATTGCTATTAGATAATTAGACAAACATCTAAATATCGAGTATAGTGTGCACGTCGCGAGAGATAGCGAGAGGAGGTTCTATGCCGGGAGAGGGTTTTAAAGCGCTTGCCGATCCAACGCGACGGCGCATTTTGGAGTTGCTGCGCGAGGGCAATTGCACGGCGGGGGAGCTTGCCGAGCATTTCGATATCAGTAAGCCGTCGCTGAGCCATCACTTGGCGACGCTCAAAAACGCCGGGTTGGTAACCGACGAACGTCATGGTCAAAACATCGTATACAGCTTAAACACTACCGTCATGCAGGACTTGATCGGTTGGTTTATGGGCTTTACAAACACGGAAGGTGATAAGGATGAATAACGAAAACAAGGGCATTCACCCCACGGGGGTATCGTCGCGCGTGTGGATTGCGCTGGTCGCTCTGTGCGTCGCCAATGTCGTAGCGCATCTCATGGTGATGCCGAGCTTGCCTGGGCAGATTCCCACGCACTGGGGCGCGAACGGCGCCGTCGACGGTTGGGGTCCCAGCTGGATGGCCTCCGCGCTCGGCGTGCTGCCTCTGGTGCTTCTCGCAATGTTCTGCGTGGTGCCGCGCATCGATCCCAAAGGTGAGGCATATCGAACCTCGGGCAAGTTCTATCAGGGCTTCGTAATCGCCTTCACCTTGTTCATGTGCGCCATAAGCTGGCTGGGAGAGCTTACGGTCTGGGGCGTGGTGCCGGCGGTCGGTTCGGTCAACGTGCTGATTTCCGGTGTTGTCGGTTTGCTGTTCATCGGCGTAGGCAACTACTTACCGCGCGTAAAGCAGAACTACACGCTCGGTATCAAGACGCCCTGGGCGCTTGCCGATCCCGAGAACTGGCGCCGTACGCAGCGTTTTGGCGGTGCCTGCTTTATGGTGCTGGGCGTTGGCCTGATTGTGATGGGCGTGGCGGGTAGCGTGCTTTCGAGTGAAGTCGTCGCCGCGGTGATTGCGGTTCTGGCGTTTGGTTCAGCTGGAGCTGCCTACGTCTATTCGTATCTGCTGTGGCGCAAATCGCAGCGAGCCGCTCGTTAAGGTTGCGGAAAACTAGCGTACGCAGTTCATAGTATGTTCCGGGGGATTTTTCCTAGGTAGTATTAGGGGGTGTGGGCAACCATGCCCCTTTTTCGTTTAGTTTCAGAGCTGGTTTCCTCATTTCGTTTCCACTAAAGCGAATCAAGAATAGGGAAACAGAAGGTAGAAAGGATAAAACAGGCAAATGGCGGAGTTTATCTACCAGATGTATCAGGCTCGTAAGGCCCATGGCGACAAGGTAATCCTTGACGACGTGACCCTGAGCTTCTACCCCGGTGCCAAGATCGGCGTCGTGGGCCCCAACGGCATGGGTAAGTCGACCCTGCTCAAGATCATGGCCGGTATCGAGGAAGTCTCCAACGGCGATGCCAGGCTTACCCCCGGCTACACCGTGGGCATCCTGCAGCAGGAGCCGCCGCTCGATGACGACAAGACCGTCATCGAGAACGTGCGCATGGCGTTTGGCGATATGATTGCCAAGGTCGATCGCTTCAACAAGATCGGCGAGGAGATGTGCGACCCGGATTGCGATATGGACGCCCTCATGGCCGAGATGGGCAAGCTCCAGGACGAGATCGACGCCGCCGACGGCTGGGATATCGATTCCAAGCTCGGTCAGGCCATGGACGCCCTGCAGCTGCCCGATTCCGACATGCCGGTCAACGTGCTTTCCGGCGGCGAGCGCCGTCGCGTGGCCCTGTGCAAGCTGCTGCTCGAGGCTCCCGACCTGCTGCTGCTCGACGAGCCCACGAACCACCTGGACGCCGAATCGATCCTGTGGCTCGAGCACTTCCTGCACAACTATCAGGGCGCGGTGCTTGCCGTCACGCATGATCGCTACTTCCTGGATAACGTTGCCGAGTGGATCTGCGAGGTCGACCGCGGCCACCTTTATCCCTACAAGGGCAACTACTCCACGTATCTGGAGACCAAGGCCGCCCGTATCGAGGCTCAGGGCAACCGCGACGCCAAGCTCGCCAAGCGCATGGAGGCCGAGCTCGAGTGGGTACGCAGCTCGCCCAAGGCTCGCCAGGCCAAGAACAAGGCCCGTCTGGCTCGCTACGAGGAGATGGAGGCCGAGGCCCGCGCCAGCCAGAAACTCGACTGGACCGACATCCGCATCCCTGTGGGCCCGCGTTTGGGTAACAAGGTGCTCGAGGCCCATCACCTGCACAAGGAATTCGACGGCCGCGTGCTCATCGACGACCTTTCTTTCACCCTGCCGCGTAACGGCATCGTGGGCGTCATCGGCCCCAACGGTGTGGGCAAGACTACGCTCTTCAAGACCATCGTGGGCCTGGAGCCGCTGACTTCGGGCGAGCTCGAGGTGGGCGAGACCGTCAAGATTTCTTACGTCGACCAGAACCGTTCTGGCATCGACCCCGATAAGAACCTGTGGGAGGTCGTCTCGGACGGCCTGGACCACATGATGGTCGGCGAGACCGAGGTTCCGAGCCGCGCGTATGTGGCGAGCTTTGGCTTTAAGGGCCAAGACCAGCAGAAGCGCGCTGGTGTGCTCTCCGGCGGCGAGCGCAACCGTCTGAACTTGGCGCTTACGCTCAAGCAGGGCGGCAACCTGCTGCTCCTCGACGAGCCCACGAACGACCTCGACGTCGAGACGCTGTCCTCGCTCGAAGCGGCGCTGCTCGAGTTTCCGGGCTGCTCTGTGGTCATTAGCCACGACCGTATGTTCCTGGACCGCGTCGCCACGCACATTCTGGCGTGGGAGGGCACCGACGAGAATCCGGGCAACTGGTATTGGTTCGAGGGCAACTTCGAGGCCTATCAGGCCAACCGCATCGAGCGCCTGGGCGAGGACGCAGCCCAGCCGCATCGTATCCACCGCAAGCTGACGCGCGACTAGTAGCAAGTAGAAAGGCCGCCACCAAGGGCGGCCTTTCTTGTAGCGATTGCACTGCAGCTATGCCCTGGCTGCTGGTTTGATTCATAATCAAAGTCATCTCTTTGGGATTAAAGCCCGTTTTTGCTATGAGTGATTTTCTAATTCCGTTTAAAACGTAAAGACGCATTGGGTTGCAAGGACATAAGCAAATCGAATTGAAATATAACCATTGCTGTAACGTTACAAAAAAGATTATAGAATAGGAGTACCTTATAAGTCGCTTCTCTAGAAAGAAGAACATATGCTTTCGCGTCGTCGTTTTCTGCAACTTGTCGCGTCTTCAATTGTCGCCTTAGCCGCACGTCCGAAAGAGGTTTTTGCTTCGACGGGCAATATTGATGGTGAGCAGATACAATTTACTTCTGAAATTGCGCAAGAGCTTGCCGATAAATATATAAAGGGACTCCTCGGCTATTCGTATACGCCTTCTGACCCTATTCCTTTTGTAGATGTTGATGGGTCCCCGCTTGGTTACATTGTTCCGGTTGTGACATCCAATAGAGCCGCGGGCTATTTGGTTTTAGATGCTTCAGATGATGAAATACTTACGGGATATCGTTTTGGAGACGGCTTAGTCAGCCCTATGGATCGGGGAGGAGATCTTGGTGTCGAGTCTTATTCGTTCAATAACCCAGTCGTAATGATCAATCCATTCGAATTCGGCGTGCAATCTTTGGACGGTTCAATAACAACAAATTGCGGAAGAACAATCCCGGCTGTTTCCATAGAAGGACGGCCTGTCGTTTTATCGAATAAACCTTCAAGCTGGAACGATGTTGTAATTTACGCAACTCAAATGCAGGATTACACAGTATCTGGATTTCGTTCCATTTCTCAGTTTATGTCATATGATGAAAGCGAGATTAAGAGGCTTACCGCCCACTATGCTTGTATGGTGACAGCTTTTTCGAACGTTGCGGAACTGTATGGCATTGCCAATTTATATAGCGACCCTTCGCAATATATGCAGATATGGAATTACACCAATACCCATGCTCTTTCCGATGAAGAACAGACTGTTCCCGGCGTTGTTTTGGGTGGAACGCCGATATCAACCTGTGCAACGGGGTTTACAAATTACTGCGCAAGCAGAGGAAGTACTCTTATCGCCCGCACTGTCTCCTCTCCGGCTATCGCGAGCATTCAAAATGAGATTAACTCTAATAGACCGAATGTTTTACATGCGAGTTTGTACAACGGATCAGCCCATTCTGTAACAGCGGAGGCTTACGCCACACTTACTGGTAAGAAAACTGGAGAGACAAGGCAGATGATTGGCATAGCGGACGGCTGGAATCCATCTTTATCCTTCCTGAAGTATGATCAGAGCTATTATGCGTGGACTTATGGAACGACTTTTTCGAAGTAGGGCGATTCGTCTAGCTCTGTCTTTGGTGCTGATGGCTTCATTGGTGGGCTGTTCAACAAAGGAAGAGATATCGCGCGGAGGTTCCGGAGAAGTGACTGCGACAGACTCAGGTTCATTAGAAATAGCTGGCGGGCATGCCGATGTGATGTTACAAGGAAAAGGCGTGCTTAGGTCGATTGATGCTGAAGACGCTGTCTGCTCAATAGAGGATTTGAAGACAGGTGAAACTGCATCGTACCGAGTTTCAGATAATGCTGCGAATATGATTGAGTCGATACCGACTGGAGCGCAGGTTTCTTTTAGATACTTTGCTCCGCAACTTGAGGATGAGCTTGCTTCTCTGGTGTCTATATGCACCGATGACAACTAAAAGGCCTGAATTCAAACGGCCTCGGATGGTCAATTGGCTATCCGAGGCCGTTTTTTACTCGACCGGGGCTTCGACCTTGTCGATGGCCCAGGCGGCTCCGAGACCGCCGGTGGTGTTGCGGCGGATGCGCACGGTGACTTCGTGGCGCTCGCCGGCCTGCGTGTAGCACAGGGGGAAGTTTGCGCGGTTTCGCGCGGCCTCGATGGTACCGCGCTCGCGGGCAATCCAGTAGTACTCGCCGACGATGCCGAGCGTGTCGGCGCCGTAGGGGAGATAGGTCGACAACTGGTGTAGCAATGGGCCGGGGCAGAAGACCTCGGTTGCGAAATCGATGGGGAAATCCTCGGGGATGGTCGGTACTGCAGGTGCGGGGGTTGGGGCCGCTGCGGGTGCCGAAGCCGATGCCGGTGCGGGAATTTGGCCGCAAGCAGAAGTGGGCACGGATTCGATGACGGGTGTGGGCTCCGGCGTCGTTTCCAGCTTGATCGTGGAATCTACGGGCTCCACGGTGATGGGCGCGTCTGCAGCTGAGGTTTCAACCTCAACCTGCGTCGCGTTCTCGTTCTCGACGCTCGTCTTTGCCTCGATGGGCGTGGAGGCCATGGTGGTGATGCCGGCGTTGGCGTTCTCGGGGTCATAGACGACCGTGAGCGAGATGGCGGGCTGCGGCGTCTCGGGCTTCGGCGTCGACTCGGTAGCGTCTTGATCGGCGGGCTGATCGTCCTCGGCCTCGTCGCTAAAGACATCACTGTTTTGGAACGAAGGCGTCTCGGGTTGGTCGGCGGTTTTTTCGGTTGTCGACTTGGGAGCTTCGTTGAGCTCCGCAGTGGCTTCCTGCTCGGATATGACTTCGGGATCAGTCGTGGCGGTGGTTTCGGTTTCGGCTTCTGCCGTTACCTCAATAGCGACTTCAATCTCTGCCTCGGGCTCGGATTCTGGCACGGCTTCAACCATGGCTTCAGGCTCGGGACGCTTAACGTGCTTGGGGCGCACGGCCTTGAGGTCCTTCTCGCCGCGTTTTTTCTTTTTGTAGGACTGCTTGGCGCCCTTGGCTGCCTTGGGCTTGTCCTCGCCTTTGGCAAGGGCGGTATCCCAGGCCTCGTTGGCGATGACGGTGGTATACAGGCGGCCGCCCTTAAAGACGGTCAGCTTAATGCAGTCGTCGAGTTCCTCGAGCAACTCGCGCGTGGACTCGAAGCCCAGGTCATAAGCGGCCATGTCGCCGGCGGCGAGCGCCTCCTCGACCTGCGTCATAAACGTTTGCTTACCGCACCCAATCGCGTCGCGCAGCAGGCGATACAGATAGATGTGGTTGCCCAGCGAAAGCGTGGGCGTAACTATTGTCTTGCTCATGGCAAATCTCCTCTTTACACACCAAAGCATCTTACCATCGCGCGGGGCTTGCCATCTCGTCGCCCAAGGCAAACGGGCGCGAACCGCTATCGATTCGCGCCCGTTGTACAGGTTGCCTATCTGGGGATGCAGCGCCTAGTTGTCCGATGTCGTGCCTTGGCTTGAACTGTCAGATGCCGTGCCCGATGTGGTGCCACTCGAATTGCTGTTGTTGCTGTCTGCTGTACCCGTTCCCGACGTGGTGTCGCTCGTCTGGCCTCCCGTGTTCGGCTGCGAACCGTCAGTCGTTTGGCTTGAGTCGGTCGTGCCGGATTGCGCGCCGCTGTTGTTCACAGAAGAATCGGCGCCCTGCGATTGGTTTTGGGTATTCGAGGACGAATCGGTAGAGGTGGAACTGTCTTGCGTGCCGTCCGTCTGTGCCTGCTGGTCTTGCGACTGGGTGTTGCCATTTGCATCGCTTTCCGTCGTGCGCGACGAAAGGATTGGCTCGGGGCGCTCGCCCAGACCCTCACCGGCGGTGGTGATAAGGATGGCGCCGGCGCAGGCGATGACCGCGACGATGGCGATGGCGATCGAGAAGACGATGACCTTCTTTTGCGTCTGACTGCGCTCTGCCGCCGCCTTGGCGCGCAGGCTGTCGGGAGCAACGCGCGCCGTGGTCACGCGCCCCGCAATCTGGCGCATCTCCTGCGTAGTCGCGGCGCCGCCCAGGTGCTCCTCGGCATTAAACTCAACGGGCTCGTAGGCGCCGGCGGGGTAGTCGACGGCGGCGTGCGTACCTTTGATGGCTTCGGCGCTGGCAGAGATAAAGTGGCGGTAGACCTGCGATGACACAACGGTGATGACCGAGCTCACGGCGGCGCCAATTACTGAACCAGCGATACCAATCTTGGAGGCAAGTGCGACGCTCGTGGCGGCAGCTGCGGCGCCGGCGATGATCTGGGGAATGGAAATGTCGTCAAACAGGCCCTTTTTGGGCGCGATGGCCATGGTCTGTCCGATGGAATGGTTCTCGTGCACGCCGTTGTTGAGCGCGGCCGGTGTCATGACGCGCGTGCGCGGCGCGTCGGTGTACTTGGTTGTCATACGGGGTCCTCCCGGTGTAAATCTGCTTCGTTTCATGTAGCCATCAGGGTACCCACCAGATGTGAATCGTACGTGACATTTAACAGATACCATCAACTCATCAAGGGGGGCTTGCTGTCTTTGGTGCAATAGCTTGATGCTAAACTGGATTTACGATTGTGAGGTGGTTTACGTGATGTACCCGTATATGACATTCGAAGACGGTACCGAGGTCGTTCATTCTGACCTGATAGCAGATGGGGATATCGAAAAGGTTATCGTGCATTTTGAACGACCGACGGCAGAGGGCTTCGACTCCGCTCGTTGTGAGTTGCCTTCCTGTTCGTGGACTGACTGGGAAGGGCATTTTACTCAAAGTGAAAAACGAGCTTTCGAAGAGTGTTTGAGCAAATCATTTAGATTAGTTCGAGTTTAGTTCGAATATAGAAGCCGAATGCGATGACCTAAAGCGTATGCATTTTTAGTATTAGATGCGTATGAAATGGAGGATGTGAATGGATGAGCTAATAGACTTTAAAAAACGATTTCTCAAGAATGGCGAGCTGGTTTCAATTCCAAAAAAGAAAGCTATAAAAGAATCATGCTGCTATGGGCCGTCTCTTTCTTTGAATTAAATACAAGTTATACGGAGCTTCAGGTTAATCGTGTGCTGTCACAGCTCTATCCTGATTATGCCGTGTTGAGGCGGTACTTGGTTGATTATGGATTCCTATTAAGGGATAAGCGAGGCCTGAAATACGAGGTTAATCGTGATGTTCACGGTATTGAGAGCTAGCCGTCCGGTTCGGGTCCTATATATTGCTAGAGGGATAAGCGAAATAGGCAATTGGTGTGCGAATATTGCTTTGCCAATGCTGATTTACGAGGTAACTCACGATGTTTCTGCAACTGCTTTGATGGTCTGCTGCAGATTTGCCCCCTCTCTGTTTTCAGTTGCGCTCGCGCAGCTGCCTCAGAAGGTGGGTATCGGGACACTGCAGGCCATGAGATTGGCAGACTTAATTCGCGCGGGATTATTCGTTTGCTATATTTTTGTTGATAGTAAATGGAGTATGTTTGCTATTACGTGCGCGGTATCGCTTTGCCGAACGGTTGAAATGCCCTGCTTTTACTCGTTGTTAAGAGCCAATACGAATAGTATCAATCGCGACGTAATTAATAATTCGTTTGGGTTTCTGCAGAATTTGATGATGGTTCTGGGGCCAGTTGCCGGCGGTTTTGTTGTCGCTCAATTTGGGGCGGAGGCTGTTCTTGCATTAGACGCGCTTTCTTTTGCCGCGTCGTTCTGGTTGCTGCGAGATGTTCCGTCGGTTATCGAGGTTAATGATAAAGAGGGGATAAGCAAAAATGAAAAAACAGGACTGCATTTAGTGATCTTAGCGCGAAGCACTTGGCAATTGGTTTCCTATTAATCGATATTTCTAGTGGCGTGGCATTCGGCTCTCTGAATTCTCTTTTGCCAGCTATTGCGCAATTGCAATTTGACTCGTCATCGATACAATACGGATTCCTTCAGAGTAGTCTTACAATCGGACTGTTGTTCGGAAATACAATATACGGTCGTTTAATTAGTGGTTCCGATTGCATTAAATCATATTGTTTTGTGACGTATCTTGCGCTCGGTGCGTATCTGGCGTTTGGCTATCGCTATGCGTCTGGAATATCGTTTATTTTCCTTTTTATCGTCGGTGCCGGAAACGCCATTCAAGATGTGCTTCTCATAACATCGCTGCAGGATTTGGCGAGAGACGAATCTGAATCGATAAGCCTGTTTTCAATTAGGGAGTCTTTGCAATCGGTTGCTGTTGTTATTTCAACACTCCTTGTTTCGCTGTTCACGAGCATCGCGATGTTCTCAATTCTCGTTACAGGACTTGGTGTATTTTCAATTATGATGGTAGTTGTGTTTCAATTGAATTATTTGCGAAAGATGTGACGTTGATATGCCTAAAACGCTTTTAGTATTTCCCCCAGGATGGAGTCCAGTGGGGCCGTATCTTGCCTTGCCTGTTTTGAAGTCATATCTTCAAGAGGTTGAACAATATAAAGTTGACATCGTTGACTTAAACGTGGAATTTTACGATGACCTCTTATCTTTTAGACATGTCGAAGAGTGCTGTAAAAGGTATCGGGAATCAAAGGATTCGTTTAGTTCGAATGTTCAATTAACAATCGAGTTGATACAAAAGTCAGCACTTAATGTTGACGAGGCAAAAGATATTTTCAGATCGAAGAGATACTTTAAGGCTCTGTTAGACCAGGATTGACATGCCGACCTGCCGGCTAACTCGC